>JAHEJE010000230.1 GCA_024639035.1 Alphaproteobacteria bacterium | reverse complement strand
TGTCTTTGATAGTCGCCGCAGGGCGGAAGGCAGTTTGGGCCAATCCGGAAGATGCGGACGGTAATGGCTATAGTCCTTATTTCACCTGCGATCCGCGCGGAGCAGTAGGACAGCGATGTCCGGCCAGCTTGTGAAACACCGGAGCATTGGGTACCCTTCGGTCGTCTCCGGGTACATTGCCAGGATCGCAACGTGTATTGCCGCTTGGGCTGAGACCCGGTCTAGCATGGGAGGTTGTGATGAAGTTTCTTGTTTCAGTGATTGCTGCCGGCGCGATGCTGCTTGCAGCAAGTTGGGCGTCGAACGACGTTGCTGCAGGCGAGCGCTATGGCAAGCAAAAGGTCGTCTACCACATCAATTACGAGGGCGGACCTGACGACAAGCGCTATCGTGGTGCGTTACGCAACATCCAAAACCACATCAATGCGGTCGGTGCCGAAAACATGGACATCAAGGTCATCTTGCACGGCAATGGCGTCAGTCTTTTGAAAAGCGCAAAACTCAATCAAAAGCTGCAATCGACGGTGACCAGTCTCAAGACACAGAACGCTTCGTTCCACGTCTGCAGCAATACCCTCAAGGGCCGCAAGATCAGCTATGAGGACGACCTCTTCGAGGTGTTTGAAGAAGATATCGTGCCTTCCGGGGTCGCTGAGTTAAGTCATCTGCAGCAGCAAGGTTACACATACATCAAGCCGTAAGTCCGGCCCGCAGGCCGATTTGTGGGCCATTGCACCCTAACCTGGTCTGCCTTGCCGTGCACTCAGCGGCGCGATGATCCGGTTGCCGGCGCTGGTGGCGGTAAGGTGGCCCGTGCGGTGTGGCGCGGGGGCGGCTTTGCCGATGCCTTTGCCAGCCGCGAGCGGCAGATCGCCTACCGGTTCCAAGGGGCGTCAACTGCCACCCGTCATGTGGGACTTATACCAGTGGCCCTGAAGTCTGACCCATCCCGCTCCCCCGGCCCAACCACCCCAAGGGTACCATTCACGGGTGGTTGGGCCGGGGGAGCGGGATGGGTCAAGAGTCAATGGCAGGGGCCATTGGTATCAGTACACGTCATGCTGAGTGTTGTAGACATTGAACTTGCCGGTGGGCGTTATCAGGCGGCTGTCCTTGATCACCTTCTTGAGTTCGAGCGTCTTGTCATCGACAACGACCAGAGCTGAAGGCTGATCCTTTGCGTTCCAGACGGAGAACCAGACTTCGGTTCCCTCCTTGTTGAACTCGCCCTGTACGACGCGCCGCACGCCCTTTTCTATGCCGGACCATTTGCCGATCGGCAGCACTTTGTACTCTTCATCCAGCGCCCCGATGTCGAAGACCGCAACGGACTGGGATGTTTCCTCATCAGGATGGAGCGGCGTGTCGACATAAAGGTGGGTCGAGTTCGGATGCGTCTTGATGAACAGCGAACCGCCGCCCTGGCCTTCAAGGGTCCGGACAACCTTCCAGGCATGCTGCGGATGCTTTTCAGGATCGGTGCCAATCACTGCGACGGTTTCGTCACCGAGGTGGCTGGTCGCCCATACCGGGCCGAATTCCTTGTCGATGAAGTTTGCACCGCGCCCGGGATGGGGCGTCGGGCCGGTCTCAATCAGCCGGACGAGTTTGTTGTCCTTGGTGTCGACCACAGCCACTTTGTTGGACGCATTCGCTGCAACGAGGAAGTACCTGCCTGATGCATCAAAACCACCGTCGTGCAGGAATTGCGCTGCTTCGATCTCGGTGATCTTGAGGTTCTTCAGGTCGGTGTAATCGACCATGAGAACCTTGCCGGTTTCCTTCACGTTGACGACGAATTCAGGCCGGTAGTGGGAGGAAACAATTGCTGCGACCCGAGGTTCGGGGTGGTACTCCTGGGTCCCGACGACCATGCCGCGCGTTCCGACGATCTTGAGAGGTTCCAGGGTTGCGCCGTCCATGATGACGAATTGCGGCGGCCAGTAGGTCCCTGAAATGGCATACTTGTCCTCCCAACCCTTGAACTTCGAGGTTTCGACCGAACGGGCTTCGATGCCGGTATCGATTTCTGCAACCGTTGACGGCGGGTCCATCCAAAGATCGATAAGATTGATTTTTGCGTCGCGGCCGGTGGTGAACAAATAGCGGCCCGAAGCAGACATCCTGGAAATATGAACGGCATACCCGGTTTTGATGATCGATTTGATCTCATAGGTCTTGCCGTCGAGCAACGCGATCTCGCCGCTATCGCGCAGGGTGACCGAGAACAGGTTGTCGAGATCCCAGTCGTTCATCTTCTTTTGCGGACGATCTTCAACCGGGACATGGACTTTCCAGCTGGCTTTCATCTCCTTCATGCCGAATTCCGGCGGTGTTGGAATGTCCTGCAGAACAAACCTGGCCATCAGGTCGATCTGATCCTCGCTCAGCTCGCCTGACGTGCCCCAGCTTGGCATGCCGGCTGGCGAGCCGTAGGTGATGAAATTCAAAAGATGGTCATAGCCAAGCTCACGAGTGACCTTTGGCGTCAGCGGCTTGCCAGTCGCTCCTTTGCGCAACACGCCGTGGCAACCGGCACAGCGCTCAAAGTATATTTCCTTTGCTGCGGTAAATTCCTTGGCCGACATGACAGGAACACCGGGAACGGGACCGGGCTGGTCGAGGGGTATGGTCTCGGCAGGCCCGAACGGCAGCTGCCCCTTGGAGTGATCTTCTTCGTGCTTTCCCTGCGCCAGCGCGTTGACGGACGGCCACAGCGCAATCGAACCGACAACCGCTACCGCGGCAAGCCTGCTCAATAGATGCCTGCCGATTGTGGAACCACTAGCTGATAAAAGCGAATATTTGTCCATGACGTCCTCCTGGCCGGCGGAGAATGATTTGCATGGCTCTTGCCTGATCCGTGTTGCCCCACCGAATGGCAAAGGGACAAGATCACGCTGTTTTGTCTCGCGCAAGGAAGGCTGCACCAGGTCCACGCCTGCGTCTTTGATATAAGTCAAATCCTGCTGAAGCCTGAGGCCTGCCGGAAAGTGGTCTTGCGGGAAGGGCTCAGGCCAGCCCCAGCGCCGCGATGATCCGGTTCACCGCGCTGGTGGCCGTGAGGTGGCCGGTGCGGACCTGGTCGGTCAGGGTTTCCAGCCGTGCCGAGATGTCCGGGTGGCGGCGGACGATCTGCTGCAGGCGGTCGTCGAGCAGGGTCCACATCCAGCGCACCTGCTGCTCGCGGCGTTTTTCGGTGAGCGCGCCGCAGGCGGTAAGAGTGGTATGATGCTCCATGACAGCGCCCCACAGGTCATCGAGACCGGTGTCGTGCATACCCGAAACGGTGATCACCCGTGGCGTCCAGTTAGGGTCGCTGGGGGTGAGGATGTGCAGCGCCTGGCGCAGCTCGCCGGCGGCCCGTTCGGCGCGGGTGACGTTGTCGCCGTCGGCCTTGTTGATGGCGATCAGGTCGGCGATTTCCAGCACGCCCTTCTTGATGCCCTGCAGCTCGTCGCCGGCGCCGGCGACCATCAACACGGCGAAGAAATCGACCATGCCGGCGACGGTGGTTTCCGACTGGCCGATGCCGACGGTCTCGACGATGATGATGTCGTAGCCGGCTGCCTCGCACAGCAGCATGGTCTCGCGGGTACGCCGGGCCACGCCGCCGAGGGTGGCGCCGGCCGGCGACGGGCGGATGAAGGCATTGCCGTCGATGGCAAGCCGGGCCATGCGGGTCTTGTCGCCGAGGATCGAACCGCCGGTGCGCTGGCTGGTCGGATCGACGGCGAGGACGGCGACCTTGTGGCCCCGGCCGGTCAGGGTGCTGCCGAGCGTATCGATGGTCGTCGACTTGCCGGCCCCGGGCACGCCGGTCAGCCCCAGGCGGATCGCCTGGCCGGTGTGCGGCAACAGGGCAGCGAGCAACCCTTGCGCATCGCGCTCATGGTCGGGCCGGTTCGATTCCACCAGCGTGATCGCCCGGCCAAGGGCTGCCCGGCTGCCGTTGCGGACCTGCCGCGCCAGTTCGGAAGTATCGCTGCCGTCGTTCATGGCACGGCAGATAGCGCATCCTGCCAATCGCGTCACCAGCCAACATGCCGTTGACGCGACAAAACATGGCGTGAATCGGCTTCACACAGGGCCAGGCAGGGGCGTAGTGTGACGATGTGGAAACCTGCATTTTGAAGGATGCTGCACGATGAGCATTGTCGACACTGCCGCTCTCGATACCGTCAAGGCGCCGATTGAGCGGGCGCGCGGGCTGCCGAATGCGTTCTATACCGATGAGGATATGTTCGAGGCGGAAAAGCGGGTGCTGTTTGCGCAAGGATGGGCGGCGGTCGGCTTCGGCAAGGACGTGCCGGGGCCCGGCGACGTCAAGCCGGTGGAGTTTCTCGGCCAGCCGCTGCTGCTGGTGCGCGGCAAAGACATGGAGCTGAAGGTGTTCCAGAACGTCTGCCGCCATCGCGGCATGATCCTGGTGTCGGAGCCGACGACGCTGAACAGTGCGATACGCTGCCCATACCATTCCTGGTGCTACAATCTGGATGGCTCACTACGCACCACACCGCATGTCGGCGGGCCGGGCAAGAACCTGCACGATTGCATTAACCGCGACGAATTGGGTCTTTTGGAAGTGCGGTCCGAAGTCTTCATGGACATGATCTTCGTCAACATGGACGGCAAGGCGCCATCCTTCCGCGACACCCATGCCAAGCTGTTCGAGCGTTGGAGCGAATTCGTCGATCAACCGCTGTTTCACGGCGGTGAACTGTCGTCCTTCAGTCTAGAGGCCAACACCAATTGGAAGCTGGCGGTGGAGAACTACTGCGAAAGCTATCATCTGC
>JAHEJE010000017.1:14456-17886 GCA_024639035.1 Alphaproteobacteria bacterium | reverse complement strand
TTGGCACAGTGCACCCCCCTCACCTTTTTGTTGCATGTCGCGATGGGCCCCCTGCCCTCGCCGCGAGCGGGAGAGCTTGTGCATATGGATCGAATCTAGTGTTTGCCGTCCTCGGGCTTGACCCGAGGACCCAGAGTTCCAGAACCTCAGAGTTCGGTGTTACATGGATCCTCGGGTCAAGCCCACTGCTGTCCGGTTAGCGATGCTTACTCCTTCCCCCAGAAAGGGGGAGGGAACAAATCGAGCGATGTCGATTGCATGTCCAGCAAACGAAAACTCCGCTTTAGCGATTGATTTTGAACGGTATATTACAATCGTCACGAAGTTAAACCGGACAGCAATGGGTCAAGCCCGAGGACGGCAAATTGGTGGCCCAAGCGAATGATTGAAACCCATATGCGATAGCCGTGCCCGCCTGGAAAGCGGGGTTTTGGTGCCCGGGCCGTCCGGGTCGGACTTCGGGGCCGCTGGTATCAGTCGGCTTTGAACCGCTCTCCGAGATATTCGATGATCTGGTCGGCGAGGACATCGGCGGGGTGTTCGCCGCTCTTCAGGACGAGTTCGGCCAGCTCCGGGGTTTCATAATCGGAATCGATGCCGGTGAAATTCTTCAGCTGGCCGGCGCGGGCCTTCTTGTACAGGCCCTTGGGATCGCGGGCCTCGCAGACCTCCAGTGGGGTGTCGACGAACACCTCGACGAACTCGCCGTCCTCCATCATGTCGCGGGCCATGCGGCGCTCGGAGCGGAACGGGGAAATGAACGAGGTCAGGACAATCAAGCCGGCATCGACCATCAGCCTGGAGACCTCGGCGACCCGGCGGATGTTCTCGACCCGGTCCTGGTCGGTGAAGCCGAGATCCTTGTTGAGGCCGTGGCGGACGTTGTCGCCGTCGAGCAGGTAGGTGCGCCGGCCCAGCGAATGGAGCTTTTGCTCAAGCGCATCGGCAACCGTCGACTTGCCGGAACCTGACAGGCCGGTGAACCACAGCACACAGGGTTTCTGGCGGTTGGCGCGGGCCCGGGTCTGCTTGTCGACCTTCATGTCGTGCCACTTGATGTTGCTGGCACGCCTGAGGGCAAAGTCGATCATGCCGGCGCCGACGGTGGCGTTGGTGAACTTGTCGATCAGGATGAAACAGCCGGTCCTGGGCGAGCTGTCGTAGGCATCGAAGGCCACCGCCTTGTCGAGTGCCATCTTGCAATAGCCGACGGCATTGAGCGGCAGGGTCTTGGCGGCCAGATGGTCGAGGGTGTTGACGTCGACCATGTGGACCAGGTCGGTGATGGTCGCCTCGGCGGTGTTGGTGCCGAAGCGGGCCAGATAGGTGCGCTCGGGCAGCATCGGCTCTTCATCCATCCAGATGAGATGGACGGCGAGCTGATCGGCGACGTCGGGCTTTTCGCCGACATGGCTGATGATGTCGCCGCGGCTGATATCGATTTCGTCTTCCAGCTCCAGCGTCACCGATTGATCGGCGACGGCGGTTTCGAGATCGCCGTCCGGGCCGATGATGCGTTTGACGCGCGAGGTCTTTTCCGACAGGGCGGCGACAATCTCGTCGCCGATGGCGACACTGCCACCGGTGAGCGTGCCGCTGTAGCCGCGGAAGCTGTGGTCGGGGCGGTTGACCAGCTGCACCGGCAGGCGGAACGGCATCGTGCGGACCTCGGTCTCGACGGTTTCGAGATGGTCCATCAGGGTCGGGCCGGTGTACCAGTCCATGTTTTCAGAGGCCGAAAAGATATTGTCGCCGTTGAGGGCGGAGACCGGGATGGCGGTGATGTCGGCAAAATCCAGGGCCTGGCAGAAATCCCGGTACTCGGTGACGATATCGTCGAAGCGCTGGCGCTCGTAATCGACCAGGTCCATCTTGTTGACGGCCAGGACGATGTGGCGCACGCCGAGCATGGAAACGATGTTGGAATGGCGCCGGGTCTGCTCGATGACGCCCTTGCGGGCATCGATCAGGACGATGGCGAGGTCGGCGGTCGAGGCGCCGGTGGCCATGTTGCGGGTGTACTGTTCGTGGCCGGGGGTGTCGGCGGCGATGAACTTGCGTTTCGGGGTTTCGAAGAAGCGGTAGGCGACATCGATGGTGATGCCCTGCTCGCGCTCGGCCTGCAGACCGTCGACCAGGAGGGCGAGGTCGACCTGGTCGCCCTGGGTGCCGTATTTGCGGCTCTCGGCATCGGCGGCAGCGACCTGGTCTTCGAGGACGGTCTTGGAATCGTACAACAGGCGGCCGAGCAGGGTCGACTTGCCGTCATCGACGGAACCGCAGGTGATGAAGCGCAGCTGGCTCTTGGCCGGGGTGTCGTGAAGGGCATCCATCAGAAATATCCTTCCTGTTTCTTACGTTCCATTGAACCGATCTGATCGGCATCGATAAGGCGGCCCTGGCGCTCGGAGGTGCGGCTGGCCAAGAGTTCCGACACAATGTCGGAAACGTTGGCGGCCGAGCTGTCGACCGCGCCGGTGAGCGGATAGCAGCCGAGGGTGCGGAAGCGCACGCGGCGGGTTTCCGGAGTTTCGTTGAGGCCGAGTTCAAGGCGGTCGTCGTCGACCATGATCCATTGGCCGTCGCGGTGGACCACCGGGCGCTCGGCGGCAAAGTAGAGCGGCACCAGGGGGATGTTCTCGCGTTCGATATATTGCCAGACGTCGACCTCGGTCCAGTTGGACAGAGGAAACACGCGGACACTCTCGCCGGGCGAAATGTGGGTGTTGTAGAGGTTCCACAGTTCCGGGCGCTGGGCCTTGGGGTCCCAGCGGTGATTCTTGCTGCGGAATGAAAAGATGCGCTCCTTGGCGCGGGACTTCTCCTCATCGCGGCGGGCACCGCCGAAGGCGGCATCGAAACCGTATTTGTCGAGGGCCTGCTTGAGGCTCTGGGTCTTCATCACATCGGTGTGGAGCTTGGAGCCGTGGGTCAGCGGGCCGATGCCGCGTTTGATGCCGTCCTCGTTGACATGGACGATCAGATCGAGGTCGTGGCGTTCGGCGGTGGCGTCGCGAAAGGCGATCATGTCGCGGAACTTCCAGGTGGTGTCGACGTGCATCAGCGGAAACGGCAGCTTGCCGGGGGCAAACGCCTTGAGCGCCAGATGCAGCATCACCGCGCTGTCCTTGCCGATCGAGTACAGCATCACCGGCTTGCGAAACTCGGCGACGACTTCGCGGATGATGTTTATCGACTCGGATTCGAGCCGGTCCAGGTGATCGAGCATATTCGGGCTTTCAAACGGTATTTTTCAGGCACGCTGCGAAGCGAGCGATTTCTGCAGTGACAACGGTCCTTTTGCGATCCGGCGATCCTTGCAGGCAGACCCGGCAAAACTGGCGGAGAGGGGGGGATTCGAACCCCCGGAACGCTTGCGCGCTCAACGGTTTTCGAGACCGCCCCGTTCAACCACTCCGGCACCTCTCCA
>JAHEJE010000017.1:0-14356 GCA_024639035.1 Alphaproteobacteria bacterium | reverse complement strand
ACGATGCCGACGCCGAAATCGCCGTCGCCGAGGCCGATATAGACCTGCTGGCCGAGGCCGGAGGTGCCGACCAGGGCGGCGATGACCAGCATGGCCAGGCCGTACATGATGGTCTGGTTGAGCCCCAGCATGATGACCGGCAGGGCGAGCGGCAGCTTGACCTGCCACAGCAATTGCCAGCGGGTGCAGCCCATGCAGGTCGCCGCCTCGATGACATCCTTGGGCAGCGAGCGCAGACCGTGCTCGGCATAGCGGATGGCCGGCACGATGGCATAGGCGATGATCGCCAGCAGGGCGGTGAAATCGCCGATCTTGAAGATCATCACGAAGGGAATGAGGATCACGAACTGCGGCATGGTCTGCAGGGTGTCGTTGATCGGCCGCATGATCGCCGAAACCCAGTCGATCTCGGAGGCGGCGATGCCGATGGCCGAGCCGAGGAAGAACGACAGCGCCACGGCGATGCCGCACAGGTAAATCGACAGCATGGACTGCGGCCATACCCCGGCGAGCAGCAGGAAACCGAAGCCGGCAAAGGTGCCAATGGCCAGGTTGAGGCCACCCAGTTGCCAGGCGAGATAGGTGGCCATGGCGATGAACGCGGCCCAGGGCAGGCCGGTGACGCCGAAATAGAGCACGATGGCGAAAAACGCCGTGGCGATGGCGGCAGCGGCGCCCTTGCGCGAAAAGGCAAAGGCCGACAGACCGGCGGCGATGGCGGCATAGCCGATGGAATGCACAGTGGTCAGCTCGAAGCCCCAGGAGAACGGGCTGATGGTTCTCTCCAGGCCGATCTTCACCGGCAGCATCAGATAGAAAAAGCTGAGCGCCTTGAGCTTGGCGATCACCGTCGCCCAGTCAACGATGAAACCGGAGAGCCAGGTATTCATCGCGCTTGCCGGGTAGAACGCCCAGCCCTCCGGCCAGTCGGCAAGCGCCGGGAAGATCAATGAGGCAACGAACGCCGCCAGCGCCGCCGCGGCACCGATCACCAGGTGGGTGTAGCGCTGGTAAAAACTCTGGTCGACGGCAAGCGTATCGACATCGCGGGTCGCAAGACCGGCGGTGATGCGGTCCATCACCATGGCCAGCAGGGCAATGACGATGCCGGCCAGCAGGCATTCGCCGAACGAGGCCTTGCGCAGGTACTTGGTCACCTCCCAGCCGATGTCGTCGGTGCCGCCGATGATCGAGGCGATGATGATCATCGAGAACGCCGCCATGGTGGACTGGTTCATGCCGAGCAGGAGTTGCTTGAGGGCGGTCGGGATGCGCACCTGCCAGAACAGCTGTCCCGGCGTGGCGCCGGACATCAGGCCGGATTCGATAACCTCGGGCGGCACCTGCTTGAGGCCGAGGATGGTGTTGCGCACCATCGGCGGGAAGGCGAACATGATGCTGGCGATGAGGCCGACGATGGGGCCAAAGCCGAACAGCAGCACGATCGGTATGATGTAGGCGAAGGCCGGCACGGTCTGCAGCAGATCGAGCATCGGCATGATCCAGCGCTCGGAGCGTTTCGACACAAACCCCCAGACACCGAAGGCGAAGCCAATGGCGATGGCCAACGGCACCGAGACCGCCACCAGGGACAGCGAATTCATCGATTTGTCCCAATATCCGACGACGACCATGTAGCCGAGCGCAACCAGCGAGAAGACCACCAGGCCCCAGCCGGATGCGGCATGGGCGGCAACCGCGATGACCACGACGATCACCGACCACGGCAACCACAGCAGCAGGTGCTGGATTTCCTTGAGCGGCACGGCCAGGATGTCCGAAATCGCCCGGAACAGCCAGCCGGCGTTGGTGACCATCAGGTCCATCCGATCGTTGATCCAGGGGGTCAGCGGCAGGGTCCAGAGTTGGGGGAAATCGATCAGCCAGCCGTACTGTCCGCGCAGCGCAAGCATGATCAGCATCGCCGCGATGAGCCCGGCCCAGACCGTTGCACCGCGCGATATGCCGGTCATGTCGCATCTCCGCTACGCGCTGGCTCGGCGGCGAGCGCGGCGATGACGCCCTGGGCAGTGGCGATGCCAATCGGCTCGCCGTCAGCGCCGGTCACCGCCACGCCGGAGGCATTGCTGGCTAGCTGGCCGAGCAATGCCTCGACGGTGCAGTCCTGTTCGACGCGCGGCATACGGGCGGTCGGCTTCCTGGCGCGGTCGACGACATCGCCGGCGGTGAGCACCCGGGTGATCGGCACGTCGGAGGTGAACTCGGCGACGTAGTCGTCGGCCGGGTTGACGATCAACTCGGCCGGCGTGCCCATCTGCACCACCAGTCCGTCGCGCATGATCATCATGCGGTCGGCAATGCGCAGGGCCTCGAGAAAGTCATGGGTGATGAACACGATCGACTTGTGCAGCATCTCCTGGATGCGCAGGAACTCGTCCTGCATCTGGCGGCGGATCAGTGGATCGAGAGCCGAGAACGGCTCATCGAGGAACCACAGGTCGGGCTCGACGGCCAGTGAACGGGCAATGCCGACGCGCTGCTGCTGGCCGCCGGACAATTGTCGCGGGTAACTGTCCTCGCGGCCCTCGAGGCCGACCAGGGCGATAACCTTTTCGGCCCGCTCCTTGCGTTCGGCCACAGGCACACCCTGCAGTTTCAGGGGAAAGGCGATGTTCTCGATGACGTTGAGATGGGGCAGCAGGCCGAAGGACTGGAACACCATGCCCATCTTGTGGCGGCGGATCTCGATCAGTTCGGCAGCGGACTTGCGCAGCAGGTCGTCGCCATCCAGCAAAACCTCGCCGGCGGTCGGCTCAACGAGCCGCGACAGGCAGCGCACCATGGTCGACTTGCCGGAGCCCGAAAGCCCCATGATGACGAAAATCTCGCCCTCGCCGACATCGAAACTGACGTTGGCCGAGGCGACGATGTGGCCACTGTCGCGTATCGCCTGCGCGTGCGCTTCCGGGTCGTCGACCTTGCCATTGCCGCCGGAAAAGAACTGCGCCGGATCTTCGCCGTAGATCTTCCAGACATTGCGGCACGACAGTTTGGCCGGCCGGTCTTCGTTGATATTGCCCACGTCGTTCCCCACCTCCCAAAGCCCGTCCCCCAACGGGCAGAAACGCAAACGGCGGACCTGTTCCGGTCCGCCGCTCAAGTGTGTTCAGTCTGCCACGAGGGCGGTCACATCTTGGCCGCGTCGACCCAAGGCTTCCAGGTGGCTTCGTTGTTGGCGATCCACTCGGCCACAACCTCTTCCAGCTTACGGCCCTTGTTGTCGATCTCGAGCATCATGAGGTTCTGGGTTTCGTTGTCGATGCTGACGGCCTCGACCACCTTATAGGCGCCCGGCCACTTGTCCTTGAAGCCCTTCCAGACGATCTTGCCGATGTTGGCCTGGGCAAAGCCGCAGTCGCCGGTCTTGGCGGGATCGAAGCCAGGTGCCGGATTGGTGTCGCAATCAGCGGCGGCTTCGGGAAGGTCGATCCACTTCAGGTCGAGATCAGCAAAGATCCAGTGCGGCGCCCAGAACATCATCAGCATCGGCTGCTTGGCGGCATAGGCGCTCTTGAGCTCGGCGATCATGGCCCCCTCGCTGCCACCGGCAACCGCGGCCAGCGGCAGGCCGGCATTGGTCACCAGATCCTTTGAACGGGTGCCCCAGTCGGCCGGATAGGTGATCAGGCGACCATTGGGAAAGGTCTCGGCGGTGCCAAAAGCCTGGGCGCACTTGACCAGGGCATCGGCGGCCGGCAGACCCGGGCATTTTTCCTCCATGTACGGCGGATAGATCCAACCCTCGCGCGGCTTCAGGCCGAGCGGCCCGACCTGGATGATATCGCCAGCCTCGACGGCCTTGGGATAGATGTCGCCAACATTGTTGTCCCAGGTTTCCGGCTGCAGGTGCAGGTTGCCCTGGGCAATGGCGGCGAACTGCGGCACGGCGCCGGCAGTGACGTATTCGACGTTGTAGCCGGCCTTCTTGAGCAGCTCACCGGCGATGTGAGCCGAGATGTGCTGGCCGGTCCATTCGTTGATGGCGATCTTGATCGGATCGTCGGATTCAGCGGCAAGCGCCTGGGGCGCAAGAGCAGCGGCCGCCAGCATGGCGGCGCCCATGGCCCAGGACTTAATCGATTTGGATGTCATGTCTGTCTCCCTCGTGTTTTCTTGTCGGCATCCGGCTGTTGGCAAACAATCGCCTGCAACGCGCCGGGCTCCGTCTTCTTCGGTACCGCGAATTATCCGTCCAATGCAACAGCAATGCGGCAGCTAGTGGCCAATAGGCGCTGGCCGCGGACTGTGAACGCTGCTATCGAAGCATCATATTGCGCAATCCGCAAGAGTTGAATTGATTGGCTGATCAATCAATAATGCAGCCAAAAGACCGAAGGATTTTGCGACATGGCGCGGCCGAGCGTTGAACCGGCACGGCGGCGGGATTTGATGAACGCCGCCATCAAGGCGATCCACAAGCGTGGATCGCTCGACGTGACGATGAGCGAAATCGCCGGCTTTGCCGGGGTGTCACCGGCGCTTGCGCATCACTATTTCGGCGGCAAGGATCAGCTGATCGTCGCCACCATGCGGCACCTTCTGAGTGAGCTGCGGCGGGCGACGGTCGATGAGCTGCGCCAGGCGGGGTCGCCGCGCCATCGGCTGTCGGCCATCGTCTCGGCGTCGTTCGGGCCGGAGCAGTTCGATCGCGAGACGGTTTCGGCCTGGCTGACGTTTTATCATTATGCCCAAAGCTCGGATGCCGCGGCGCGCCTGCTGCGGGTCTATTTCAGCCGGCTCAATTCCAACCTGGCGGCGGAGTTGCGCAAGCTCACCGGCACGGCGCGGGCCTACGACATGGCCCAGACGATCGCGGCGCTGATCGACGGGCTGTACCTGCGCCAGGGGCTTGGCGACCACGCCCCGGCCCGACAGCGGGTCATCGATCTGGTCGAGGCCTATATCGACAGCCGCCTGGCGGGTCCGGGCGCTTGAGCACGGCGCGTCATGGCGCGGTTGCGGCCGGGCATGCGCTGACCGCCGGGACGGCGCGCGATGTGCTGGCCGGCGGCGGCAACGCCTTCGATGCCGCGGTCGCGGCGGCGTGGATGGCGATGGTGTGCGAGCCGGTTCTGGCGTCGGTCGGCGGCGGCGGGTTCGCCATGGTGAAAGCCGGCGGCGGGGCACCGGCGCTGTTCGACTTCTTTGCCCAGACGCCCCTGGTCAAGAACCGCGATGCCGGCGATTTCCGCGAGATCTTCGCCGACTTCGGCGAGGCCAAACAGGGCTTTCACATCGGCTGCGCGGCGACCGCGACACCGGGTCTGGTGCCCGGCCTCTACCACCTGCATGGCCGCCATGGGGTGCAGCCGATGGCCGACCTGCTGGCGCCGGCGATCGCTGCGGCGCGCGGCGGGGTGGCGGTGACGGCCTATCAGCATTTTCTGTCGACCATCGTGGCGCCGATCCTGGTGGCCAGCGCCGAGGCGCGGGCGCTGTTTGCCCCCTCCGGAGACCTGATCGCGACCGGCGAACGGTTCGCAAATGCCGGCCTCGGCGATTTGCTGGACGGGCTGGCCGGCGACGGGATGGGATATTATTGCGATCATGTGGTGCCGGCGATCCTCACCAGCCTGGGCGATGACGGCCATCTCAGCGGCGATGATTTCACGGCCTACGCGGTTGAAGAGCGCGAACCGCTGGAAATCCAGCTGGGCGGCCTGACGGTGTGGCTGAACCCCCTGCCCTCGGCCGGCGGCACGCTGATCGCCCACACGCTGGACGCCATGTCGGAGATGTCGGCGACCGGTTTCGCCAAAGCGCTCGAGCGCACCGACCGGGACCGGGCCGATGCGGCAAGTGCGCTGTCGGTGCGCCTCAACGGCGCCGGGCCGGCAAGCTATCGCGGCACCACGCACATTTCGGTGATCGACCGGGACGGCAATGCCTGCTCGTTGACTTTGTCGAACGGAGAGGGCAACGGCGAGATCGCCGGCGGACTGGGGTTCATGCCCAACAACATGCTGGGCGAGAGCGATGTCAATCCGCTCGGGGCGCTGGGATGGGCGGAGAACCGGCGGCTGTCGTCGATCATGTGCCCGGCGGTCGGCTGCGGTGCGGACGGTGCGGTGTTCGCCCTCGGCTCGGGCGGCTCGAACCGCATCCGCTCGGCCATCGCCGCGGTGCTGTGGCGGCTGAGCGAGGGCGGTGGCGGGCTGCAGGCGGCGGTCGGCGCACCGCGCATGCATGTCGAGGCGGGTCATCTCGATGTCGAGGGCCAGTTCGCCGACGCTGACCTGGAAGCGTTGAAGCGCTGCTTCGGAGATCACCGGGTGTGGGCGCAACCGAACATGTTCTTCGGCGGCTGCCATGGGGTGATGCGCGGCCCGGACGGTGAATTGAGCGGCGCCGGCGATGGCCGCCGCGATGGCGTGGCCTACGTCTGTTAGGGTTTGGCGGGCCACTCGGCGCGGACCGCTGCCCCGCCTGACCAGCAAGAGGCAATTCTATCAGGGCAGGACGATCACAATTGCGGTTGGTACAGTCCGAAATGCTGCACACTCTTGCCTTCCTCGGGCTTGACCCGAGGAACCAGGGTGCCACTCGCGTTGGCATTGGTTGCAAGCTGGGTCCTCGGGTCAAGCCCGAGGAAGGCTGAAAACTAGTGGCAAAACTGTATGCCCTTCGACTGCGCGTCGGGGCGGTGGGGCGGTGGGGCGGTGCCGAACCGTGTTGAGCGCAATGCGCTTTAAATCCTGTCGCGCAGGGCGTACCAGGTCATGGCCAGCGCCAGCAGCGGTGAGCGCATGGCCGGGCCGCCGGGAAAACGCGGTGTCGGGACCCTGGCCATGGTGTCGAAGCTGTCGCCGGTGGCGACGATGGCCTCACTGACGAGCTTGCCGGCCAGGGTGGCGATCGGCACGCCATGGCCGGAATAGCCGGACGAGGACAGCACGTTGGGGGCGAGCCGGGCGAGATGCGGCATGCGGTTCATGGTGATGCCCAGGGTGCCGCCCCAGCCGTAGTCGATGCGGATGTCCTTGAGTTGTGGATAGACCTCCAGCATCGGCCGCCGGACGAAGGCCTTGATGTCGGCGGGAAAGCGGTAGCCGTAATTCTCACCGCCGCCGAACAGCAGGCGCCTGTCGGCGGACAGGCGGAAGTAGTTGACCACGAAACGGGTGTCGGAGACCGCGACATCGTCGCGGATGAGGGCTTTTGCGGCGGCTTCACCGAGCGGTTCGGTGGCGATCATGAAGTTGTTGATCGGCATGACGCGGGCGGCGACCTGGCGGTCGAGATCGCCGAGATAACCGTTGCAGGCGAGCACGAGGTGCTCCGCTTTCACATCGGCACCGGCGGTGTGCACGGTTGCCGGCGGGCCGGCATCATAGGAGGCAACGCGGGTCTGCTCGAAGATGCGCACGCCGGCGGCGATGGCGGCGCGAGCCAGGCCGAGGGCGAATTTCAGCGGATGCAGGTGGCCGGCGCCGGTGTCGAGGGTGCCGCCGTAGTAGCCGGGGGCGCCGACCATGGCGTGCATCTCTTCGGTGTCGATAAAGCGTATGTGCTGGTAGCCGTAGTCGTGTCTGAGCGTTTCGGCTTCCTCGCGGGCATCGGCGACGTAGCGCTGGCGGTGGGCGGCGTGAATGATGCCGGGCTTGTATTCGCAATCGATGTCATGGCTGGCGATCAGCGACTTGATCAGCGCGACCGAACCTTGCGAGATGTCCCACAGACGCCGGGCGGCGGCCTTGCCGAACTGCTTTTCCATCTCGTCGGGCGCCAGGCGCTGGCCGGACCCGACATGGCCGCCGTTGCGGCCCGATGCGCCCCAGCCGGCGCGCTGGGCCTCGAGGACAACGACGTCGAGACCGGCCTCGGCGAGATGCAGCGCCGCCGACAGGCCGGTGTAGCCGGCGCCGACGATGCAAACATCGCAGGCGATGTCCTCGCCGAGCGGCGGCTGGCGGTCGAGCAAGTCGGCGGTGGCGGCATAATAGGACGCGGGATGTTCGCCGGCGGTATCGTTGACATCCAACAGGTTGAGGTTCGGCATGGGTCGGGTTCCGGCCGGGACACGGCACCGGCACAAGATTATGGATTGGTCACGTAGCCGACGAACGGCAGTTCGCGATAGGCGTGGCCCATGTCCATGCCATAGCCGACGACGAACTTGTCGGGGCAGTCGAAGCCCTTGAAGTCGGCATCGATGTCGCCGGCCCGGTAGCCCGGCTTGTCGAGCAGGACGGCGGTGTAGACATGGCGGGCGCCACGGGCGGCCAGGAGATCCTTGGCGAAGGCAAGGGTGCGGCCGGATTCGAGGATATCGTCGATCAGCAGGACATCGCGGTCGCTGACGTCGGTCTGGATGTCGCGCAGGATCTCGACCTGGCCGGAGGACACGGTCTTGTCGCGGTAACTGGCCAGCATCATGAAGTCGACCTCGGGCAGCAGGCCGGCGCGGTGGAAGGCGCGCAACAGGTCGGCGGCGAAGATGAAGCTGCCCTTCAGGACCGCCACGACGAGCAGGCGCTGCGGCGCGCAGGCCGCGACCTCGGCGGCGATGTCAGCAACGCGGGCAGCGATGGTCTGTTCGTCGAACAGCACCTCGATGTGGTGTCCATTGATCTTTACGGCCGTCATGGGGCGGCATTTGAGCCTATTTCCCCTGCCCCCGCAAAGCTTATCTCGACTTCATCCGCAGTTTCCGGCGGTTCGGCCAGGCGGGTCACGAAGGTGGTGGTCTGATCGGCCGGCAGCGCCTTGGTGGCGACGCCGTTGAGGGTCCAGGCATAGACCTGGCGGCGGCCGGCATCCTTCATGACGAAGCGCAGCGCCGGCACCTTGCGCTCGGCTCCGCTGACGTTGGCGACCTCGCCGCGCAGGGCCAGTACCCGGGTGCCGTCGCTGAGCAGGTGCTGCTGGACGACGTTGCGGATCTCGAAGCCGTGCACATTGACCGGCATGCCGATCTTCTCATAGGCGATCGCCGCACCGGGGGCATAGCGCACCACCTGAGCGGGGAACAGGTAGAGGGCGCCCAGCGTGGCGGCGATGGCGGCGCCGAGGCCGCTCCAGCCGGCGGCGCGGGCACGGCGGGCGCGGCGGCGTTCGGCGAAGTCCCGCTCGGCCCTGGCGGCAGCCTCGGCAATGCGGCGGGACTCATAGTCAAAATCGATGCCGTCGTCGAAGTCGGCAGCGGTGTCGGCGACGGCCGGCAGGTTGCTGCCGCCGGACACCGGAGCGGACAGCTGCAGCACCGGCTCGGGCGAGATGTCGATCACCTCGATGGCGCTGGCCTCAAGCCAGCTGTGGCCGCACGAGGCGCAGCGGATCACCGACCCGTCTGCGGCGATCTGCCGGGCCGGCAGGTCATAGCGTGTTGCACAAGACGGACAGGAGATTATCATCGGTTCACAAGGTCCAGTTTTGATTCGCCGCGCCGGGGTCCGGGGGGTGCCTGGCGGCGATCGGGGAAACTTTTGAAATCAAAGCAGATTCAGGGTTAATGCCGCGTAAACATGCGGGCCAAAACGGCGAAAAAGCGGCAATAGGCGATAGGAGTTGTCACCGAAGGTGATCAGATTCGAAAACGTCGGACTGCGATACGGCACCGGACCGGAGGTCCTGCGCGACATCGACTTCGAGCTGGCGCCGGGGTCGTTCCAGTTTCTCGCCGGGCCGTCGGGGGCCGGCAAATCGTCGCTGCTCAAGCTGCTGTTCCTGGCGCTGAGGCCGACGCGCGGGCTGATTACCCTTTTGGGCCGCGACGTCGCCACGCTGCCGCGCGACGACCTGCCGGAGCTGCGGCGCGAGATCGGCGTGGTGTTTCAGGAATTCAGGCTGCTGAACCACCTGACGGTGTTCGAGAACGTGGCGCTGCCGCTGCGGGTGGCCGGCGCCAAGCCGTCCGGCTACAGCACGGACGTGCTCGAGCTGCTGAGCTGGGTCGGGCTTGCCGACCATGCCGATGCCTACCCGCCGGTGCTGTCGGGCGGCGAGAAACAGCGCGCGGCCATCGCCCGGGCGGTGATCGGCCGGCCGCACCTGCTGCTCGCCGACGAGCCGACCGGCAATGTCGACCCGGCGCTGGCACGGCGGCTGCTGCGGCTGTTCGTGGAGATGAACCGCCAGGGCACGACCGTGGTGATCGCCACCCACGACAGCCACCTGATCGCCCAGGCCAAGGCCACGGTGATGGAGCTCGATGGCGGGCGCCTGAGGCTGGCGGCATGACCGACGCAACCAACCCGACGCTGGCCGCAGGCGCTCGCAAGCCGGCGGTGAAATCGCGCGAGAACCCGATCATTCCGCGCCTGCACGCGCCGCTGCGCACCTTGATCATTGCCATGTCGGTGATGTGCTTTCTGTCGACGCTGGCGGTCGGGGCACTGCTGCTGATCGAACGCGCGGTCGATCAGTGGACGTCGCAGATCAGCGGTCAGGCAACGGTGCAGATCACACCCGGAGAGGGCATCGACGCCGATGCGGAGGTCGAGGCCGCCAAGCGCCTGCTGGAGGGCCTTGCCGGCGTTGCCGAGGTTCGGGTGCTGGCCAAGGAGGAGGCGGCGGCATTGCTTGAGCCGTGGTTGGGACGGGCCAACATTCTCGATGAGTTGCCGATACCACGGCTGCTGGCGGTGACAACCGACCAGCGCAATCCGCCGGACTTTGCGGCCATGACGGCAAAGCTGGAGGCCGAGGTGAAGGGTGCCCGGCTCGACACCCACCGCCATTGGCAGGATGAACTGACGGCGATGGCCGAGACGCTGACCTGGCTGGGGCTGGCGGTGTTTGCGGTGATCGCCGGGGCGGCGGTGGCGCTGGTGATCTACGCCACGCGGATGGCGCTGGAGACCAACCGGGAGGCTATCGAAGTGCTCTATCTGGTCGGTGCCGGGGACAAGTTCATCGCCCGCCAGGTCGAGCGCCGGTTCCTGCTGGCGGGCCTGCGGGCCGGGCTGATCGGCATGGCCGGCGGCATCGGCCTGCTGGGCGGCGTTGCGGTGTTTGGCTATGCCGGCGGCGCGATGAGCCTTTCGAGCCAGGTGCAGAGCCTGCTGATGACGACCGAACCGCAGGCGGTTGCCGGCTATGCGCTGTTCCTGCTGGTGCCGGTGGTGGCGACGCTGATCTCGGTGGTGACGGCGCGGCTGGCGACGGCACGCATTCTCAAATCGATATTCTGAGAGGCCCGGCCCTGCTGACCATCCTGCGCTCGTTCGTCTTCAACCTGATCTTCTACCTCAACCTGGTGGCCTTCCTGGTGTGCGGGGCGGTGTTCTACTTCACGCCGCGGGCCTGGTCGATGGCGGCGCTGAAGGTGTGGGCGCGCAGTTCGCTGTGGTGGCTGAAGGTGATCGCCGGGGTGCGCTTCGAGGTGCGCGGGGCCGAACACATTCCCGCCGGCGCGGCGATGGTTGCCGGCAAGCATCAGTCGCTGTGGGAAATATTCGCGCTGCTACCGTTGCTCGACGATCCGGCCGTGGTGCTCAAGCGCGAGTTGAATTTCATCCCGCTGTTCGGCTGGTTTGCCGTCAAGTTCAAGATGATCGCGGTCGACCGGGGGGCCGGGGCGAGCGCCCTGAAGCGGCTGATTGCAACTGCCAAGACGGCGGTGAAGCAGGACCGGCAGGTGTTGATCTTTCCCGAAGGCACGCGGCGGCCACCCGATGCCGGGCCCGATTACAAGCCGGGGGCGGCGGCGCTTTACCTGCAGCTCGGCGTGCCGTGCGTGCCGTTCGCCCTCAACTCCGGCCTGTACTGGCCGCGGCGCAAGTTCCTGCGCCACCCCGGCACGATCACCGTGGAGTTCCTGCCGGCCATTCCGCCAGGGTTGAAGCGGCGCGATTTCTCCGCCCGGCTCGAGGCGGCAATCGAAACCGCAACCGCGGCGCTGGTGAATGAGGGCCGACAGCGGGATTTTGGTTCAGGTAGATAAAAGCAGGGGATCGTTGGGTGGCGCATCGGAAACCTCAAAGCATCGCTGAAGTGATTTCCAGCGGCCTGTGCATCGGTTGCGGCCTGTGCGAGGCGATCGGCGGCGCCAGGCACCGCATGCGGATGACCGGGGCCGGATCGCTGAGACCGGAAAATGCAAAGGCAATCGCGCCGGATGCGGAACGTCGCTTGCTGGCCGCGTGCCCGGGGGTCCTTGTCGAACCGCGCCAGGAGGGCGCCGGCACTGCCGACCCGGTTTGGGGCGAGTTCAGGCAAATGCGCTATGGCTGGGCCGGGGATGCGGGCGTGCGGTTTCGCGCTGCAACCGGCGGGGTGCTGACGGCGCTCGGGGCACACCTGGTGGCGACACGGCAGGTGGATTTCATCCTGCAGGTGCAGGCCGACCGGCAGGCGCCGATGCGCAGTGTGTGGACGCTGAGCGACACACCGGATGCGGTGATCGCGGCTGCCGGATCGCGCTATGGGCCGGCGGCACCGCTGGCCGGCCTGATGGCGGCGCTGGAGCGCAACCGGCCGTTCGCCATCATCGCCAAGCCGTGCGACCTCAGCGCGGTGCACAATCTGGCGGCGCATGACGACAGGGTGGACCGGTTGTGCCGGTTCCGGCTGGCGCTGGTCTGCGGCGGGCAGTCGCGGCTGAAGAAATCACAAGATTTGCTTGACGAACTGGGCGTGGCGGAGAGTGATCTCAGGCTGTTCAGGCATCGTGGTCACGGCAATCCGGGCAAGACGCGGATCGAAACCCGCAACGGCGATGCGTACGAGAGGACCTACAACGAGCTGTGGGCGGACGAGGCCGGCTGGCAGCTTGAATCGCGGTGCAAGCTGTGTCCGGACGCGCTGGGGGAAGCGGCCGACATCGCAGCGGCGGACGTATGGCCGAACGGGACGCCGAGCGGCGACGACGAGGGCTTCAACGGCATCATCGTTCGCAGCCGTGCCGGCGAGGCGCTTGTGAAGGGGGCCACCGATGCCGGGGCGATCGTGGTCGGAGCGGACATCAACGTGGCGCAGTTCAACGATTTTCAACCGCATCAGGTGCGCAAGAAGCTGGCCGTGAAGGCGCGGCTCGAGGGCATGCGGGCGGCCGGTTCGCCGGTGCTGCAGGCGCCCAAGCTGCGGCTGGATACGCTCGGTGAGCGGCTCACGGCAGAAGAATTCGCGCGCGAACGGGATGGAACCGTGCGGCGGGTGAAAGACGGCAGGTTTCACGAAGACCTGGAATGACGCGAGGGGCGCCGGCCGAACTGGCGAAAAGCTCAAAACGGTGTCGGAAAATCTGCCTTTCGCGGCCAGGCGTTGCCGCAACATTCGCCCTTGCAATCACTTGCAATGAAAGTGGAGACCACGGTGACGGACGGCTTGCAGATCAACAGAACCGGCCATGTGCTCGAGGTGACGCTCGACCGGCCGAAGGTCAATGCGATCGACTTCGACTTGAGCCGGCAGCTCGGCGATGCCTTTGCGATGCTGCGCGACGACCCCGAGCTTCGGGTCGGCATCCTGACGGCCAAGGGCGAGCGGATCTTTTCGGCCGGCTGGGACCTGAAGGCACTCGATGCCGGCGAGGCGCAGCTCGACAACTGGTGGGACAGCGGCGAGTTCGGCGATGGCGGTTTTGCCGGGCTGACCGAGAACTGGACGCTCAACAAGCCGGTGATCGGGGCACTCAACGGGCTGGTGATCGGCGGCGGCTTCGAGCTGGCGATGGCCTGCGATCTGCTGGTCGCGGCCGAGCATGTGGAGTTCGCGCTGCCGGAAATGGCTTTGGGCCTGGTGCCGGATGCCGGTGCGCTGCAGCGCCTGCCACGCCGGCTGCCGTATAACATCGCCATGGAGATGTTCCTGCTCGGCCGGCGCATGACGGCGCGCGAGGCGGCCCATCACGGCCTGGTCAACACGGTGGTGCCGGCGGGCGAGCTGATGGATGTAGCGCGCGACTGGGCGGGGCGGATTGCCGCGGCGGCGCCGCTTGCGGTGCAGAGTATCAAGGAGGTGTTGCGGGCGATACAATGCACGCCGCTGGAACAGGCCTTTGCCGACATGCGCAGCGGCGAGCTGGCGGTGTACCAGGCCATGCTGGCCTCGCAGGACGCCAAGGAAGGCGTCAAGGCGTTCGTTGAAAACCGCAAACCGAATTTCACGGGCCGATAGACCATGACAGCACCTGACATCGGCACGGTAAGGCGGATCGCCAGCATCGGCGGCGGGCCAATCGGCGGCGGCTGGACGGCGTTCTTCCTGGCCCGGGGCTTCGATGTCGCCAGCTATCTGCACAGCCCGGCGGAAGAACCGGCGTTCCGCAAGATTGTCGAGACCGCCTGGGAAAGTCTTGCGGCATTGGGGCTGGCGGACGGGGCCTCGATTGACAGATTGTCGGTCCACTTCGACCTGGCGGCCACGGTCGCGGGGGCGCAGTTCGTCCAGGAGA
>JAHEJE010000229.1 GCA_024639035.1 Alphaproteobacteria bacterium | reverse complement strand
GGCATCGGGTTTGGTCAGGGTAATCGCAGAGGTGTTTGAGGGGAGACTGCGATGAGGTACATCCTCGGATTGATCGTGGTGTTGAGCAGTTTCTGGATGATCAATTCCGGATACCTCAAGCCTATGCTCCTCACCTTCGGTGTCCTGTCCGTTGCCTTCGTTTGCGCCATGGCCTGGCGCATGAAAAGCACCGACGGCGAAGCCTTCCCGGTGATATTTCCCAGTTTCAAGCTGCCTGGCTACATCTTGTGGATGGTCGGCCAGGTGATCGCCGCCAACATAGACGTGATCAAGCGCGTCTGGGGCGGCCGCGCGGCCATCAGCCCGGTGATCATCCAGACCCCGTCGACCCAGAAGACCGAGGCCGCAACGGTCTTGTATGCCAATTCCATCACCATGACGCCGGGCACCATTACGCTTGCCGTGCGCGGCGACATGCTGGAGGTTCACGCGCTCAGCCGCGAAGGCGCCGAAGAGCTGCAGCAGGGCGAGATGGATCGCCGGGTGACCGCGCTGGAGGGGAAATAACCGATGTATCTTGCCGCCGCAGTTGCCATCCTGTTCATCATGTCGCTGGCGCTGGCCCGTGCGCTGCTCGGGCCGACCCTGTTCGACCGCATCCTGGCCGTCAACATGTTCGGCACCAAGACAGTGTTGCTGGTCGCGGTGCTGAGCCTTGCCGCCGGTGATTCGTCCTATCTCGATATCGCGCTGGTCTATGTGCTGATCAACTTCATCGGCGTACTGGCCGTGCTGCGGTTCTTCGAGTACGACCCGGACAGCCGGATCTGAGCGGGGCAGGCGATGGCAATGATCCTCGATATCCTGAGTTGGCTGCTCATCATCGCCGGCGGTTTCGTTGGCGTGACCGGTGCCATCGGCCTGTTCCGGTTCCCCGACTTCTACACCCGCATGCACGCCGCCAGCATGACTGACACGCTGACCGCCGGGCTCATTCTCGTCGGCCTGATGCTGCAGTGCGATTCCATTCTCACGGTGCTCAAGCTGGCGCTGATCTTCTTCATCATGGCCTACACCGGCCCGACGGCGGCGCACGTGTTGGCCAAGACCGCGCGCCATGTGAACCTGAAGCCCTATCTGCACGGCAAGGAGGACGCGTCATAGACTTCGTCATCGACATTTCCTTGCTGGGCATGCTGCTGGTAACGGCGCTGGGCGCGGTGTTCATCCGCGACCTGTTTGCAGTGATCATGCTGTTCGGTATCTACAGTCTGGTCTCGGCCGGTTTCTTCCTCGATCTCAGCGCCCCGGACGTGGCCCTGACCGAGGCCGCCATCGGCGCCGGCGTCGCCCCGCTGCTGATGCTGGCGACATTGGCGCTGACTCGCGAAAAGACGACCCCGCAGCCGCGTGCCAAGAGATCGATTCACACCTCATTGCTGCCGATCCTGGTGGTCACCATGACCGGCGCCGCACTGGTTTATGCCACCTTCGACATGCCGTTCATCGCCGATCCGGCCGGGCCGGCGCACAACCACGTCGCGCCGCGCTATCTTCAGGCCTCGGGCGCCGAGATCGGCATTCCCAACGTCGTCACCTCGGTGCTGGCCAGCTACCGTGGTTTCGACACCCTGGGCGAGGTGTTCGTGATCTTCACCGCCGAGATCGGCGTGCTGTCGCTGCTCGGCTTTCTCGCCGACGGCTCGGGCCGCCAGTACTGGCAGTTCGAGGACACCGCCAACCTGCGCCGCCACAACATCCTGCATGTGGTGTCCAAGGCACTCATTCCGGTGATCCTGATCTATGCCTTCTATGTCCAGTTCCACGGCGACTACAGCCCCGGCGGTGGCTTCCAGGCCGGCGTGTTGTTCGCCGCCGGGTTCATCCTCTATGCCATGATCTTCGGCCTGCAGGCGGCCTACAGGGTGGTGAGCCCGACCGCACTGTACTGGGCCATGGCCATCGGCGTGCTGCTCTATGGCGGCACCGGTGTCGCCTCGCTTCTGCTCGGCGGCAACTATCTGGATTACAACGTGCTCGGCAGCGACGCCGTCCATGGCCAGCACAACGGCATCCTGATTGTCGAACTCGGTGTCGGCATCTGTGTCGCAGCCGTGATGATGTCGGTGTTCTTCAAGTTCTCCGGCCGCACCGCGCATTTCTACGATGACCGCCGGGAGGTCAGGAAATGACCACCGTCCTCGGGCTGTACAACTACTGGATCGTGATTGCCCTGATGATGATCGGCTTTTACGTCGTCATCGCCGCCAGCAACCTGATCAAGAAGATCATCGGGCTGAACATCTTCCAGACCTCGGTGTTCATCCTCTACATCAGCATCGGCATGCGCGAGGGTGGTGCGGCGCCGATCCTCAAGGAGGGCGTTGAGGTCTATGCCAACCCGCTGCCGCACGTGCTGATCCTGACCGCGATCGTCGTCGGCGTTGCCACGACGGCGCTCGGTCTGTCGCTGATCGTGCGCATCAAGGAGGCCTATGGCAGCATCGAGGAGGATGATATCGCTGAAAAGGACGGCAGTCTATGAACCAAGCGCTGTCCGCCCACCTTCCAGCCCTTCAGGTCATTGTCCCGCTGCTGGCCGCCCCGCTGTGCTTTCTGCTGCGCCGGCCGAGCCTTGCCTGGCCGTTCGCCTTTGTCGTGACCCTGTGCACCTTCGCAGCCGCCATCGCCCTGTTCAACCAGACCGCCGACGGCACCGTCTTGTCCTACCACATGGGCGGATGGGAACCGCCGTGGGGCATCGAATACCGCATCGACCGGCTGAGTTCGCTGGTGCTGCTGTTGGTGTCGGGCATGGCCGCCATCGCCATGCTTTACGCCGGCGCCAGCGTTGCCGAAGAGGTGCCGCGCGACCGCCAGATCCTGTTCTACACCGCCTTCCTGCTGTGTCTGGCCGGGCTGCTCGGCATGACCATCACCGGCGATGCCTTCAACCTGTTCGTGTTCCTCGAGATCTCGTCGCTGTCGACCTACATCCTGATCAGTTTCGGCCGCGACCGCCGCGCCCTGACCTCGGCCTTCCAGTACCTGATCATGGGCACCATCGGCGCCACCATGCTGCTGATCGGCATCGGCTTCATCTACATGATGACCGGCACCCTCAACATGGCCGACCTGGCTGAGCGGCTGCCGCCGGTCTACGAGACCAAGACGGTGCGCGCCGCCTTCGCCTTCATCGTCATCGGCCTGAGCATCAAGCTGGCGCTGTTCCCGCTGCACATCTGGCTGCCCAACGCCTACAGCTTCGCCCCGTCGGTGCTGACCGTGTTCCTCGCCGGCACCGCCACCAAGGTGGCGCTCTATGCCCTGATCCGCTTCGTCTACACGATCTTCGGCGGCGACTTCGCCTTCGGCCAGGTGCCGTTGCAGTACATCCTGTTGTCGATGGCCGTGCTGGCGGTGTTCTCGGGCTCGCTCTACGCCGTGTTTCAGGCCAGCGTCAAACATGCGCTGGCCTACTCGAGCATCGCCCAGATCGGCTATATGGTGATCGGCGTCGGCCTGTTCACGGTCGCTGGAATGAGCGCCGGGCTGCTGCATCTGTTCAACCACGCGATCATGAAGGGCTGCCTGTTCATGGCCGTCGGCTGCGTCTATCTGCGCTACCACTCCGTCAGCATCGAGACCTTCAAGGGCCTCGGCAGAACCATGCCCTGGACCATGGCGGCGTTCGTGATCGGCGGGCTCGGGCTGATCGGCATGCCGCTGACCTCCGGCTTCGTCTCCAAGTGGTACCTGGTGCTCGCCGCGCTCGACCACGGCTGGGGCGGCTTCGTGCTCATCGCCACCATCATGGGCGGCTCGCTGCTGGCGGTCGCCTATGTCTGGCGCATCGTCGAGGCGGCCTATTTCCAGGACCCGGAAAACGACGAGAATGTCGAGGCGCCGCTGTCGCTGCTGGTCCCGACCTGGATTCTGGCCCTGGCGACGATCTACTTCGGCATCGACACGCATCTGCCGGTTAACGCCGCAACCGGCGCCGCGCTCGATCTGCTGGGAGGCACGCAATGATGATGTCTCCGCAAATGTTGATGCTGATTGCCGTTCTGCTGCCGGTGGTGGG
Organism: Alphaproteobacteria bacterium; assembly: GCA_024639035.1. Lineage (GTDB taxonomy): Bacteria > Pseudomonadota > Alphaproteobacteria > Rhizobiales > Aestuariivirgaceae > JAHEJE01. Next base: position 799 of record JAHEJE010000229.1, on the reverse strand, counting down.
GGCCGTGCTCGTCGGCCTCACCGGCCGCTCGCCCAACCTGCGCGAGGCGATGTCGCTGGGCACCGGTGTTGCGACATTTCTGACCGTGCTGCAACTGCTGCCCGGCGTGCTGGCCGGTGACAGGCCGGAACTCATGCTGGCCGAAATGCTGCCCGGTCTGACCATCGCCTTCAAGCTCGAGCCGCTCGGCATGCTGTTTGCGCTGATCGCCAGCTTCCTGTGGATCGTCACCACGACCTATTCGATCGGCTACATGCGCGGCGCCGGCGAGGTCAATCAGACCCGGTTCTACCTTTATTTCGCGCTCGCGGTGTCTTTCACCATCGGTGTCGCCTTTTCCGGCAACCTGCTGACCCTGTTCATTTTCTACGAGGCACTGACGCTGTCGACCTATCCGCTGGTCGCCCACAAGGGCAATGACGATGCCCGCCGTGGTGCCCGCGTCTATCTCGGCATCCTGCTGACCACCTCGATCGCCTTCTTCCTGCCGGCGGTGATCTGGACCTATGCCGTGGCCGGAACGCTCGACTTCGTGCCCGGCGGCATCTTGAACGGCAAGGCGGCACCCTTCGCTGCCGGGTTCTTGCTGCTGCTGTTCTTCTTCGGCGTCGGCAAGGCGGCGCTGATGCCGTTCCACCGCTGGCTGCCGGCGGCCATGGTGGCGCCCACCCCGGTCAGCGCACTGCTGCATGCCGTCGCCGTCGTCAAGGCCGGTGTGTTCTCGCTGCTGAAGATCGCAGTCTACATCTTTGGTGCCGACCTGATGGCCGGCCTGGAGGCGCGCGATTTCCTGCTCTAT
>JAHEJE010000228.1 GCA_024639035.1 Alphaproteobacteria bacterium | reverse complement strand
AGTTCCGGAAGGTCCGCTGCATTGCGCGCGCCATGATGGTCGGCAACGGCTGTGGCGAGCGCCAGCACCAGCTTGTCGCCGTGCCGGTGCATGCAGGCAAAGCCGCGTCCGAGGCAGCGTTGCTTGCGGCGGCACTGGCGGACCGAACAGATATCCGGCAGTCCGGCCAGACAGGCCAGCAGGCGCGTTGCGGTTTCTTCGCTCGGCGTCAGGGGAGGGGGGATGTGCAGCATGTGGGTGTTCCTTTGCGATGGTGCGATGGTGCGGTCGGGCGGCTCGGCGGTCGGGCGGCCCGGCGGTGGTGCGGTGGTGCGGCCGGGCGGCCCGACGGCCCGGCACGCCTTTGCCATTGGCGCAGAACGGCGGTGTCCTGGCGCCTTGCGGCGAATACGGGTTCGAGCGGAGCGCCGGAAACGGGCGCCTGTCGCGATCAGAACATCGTTATGTGGAGTGGCGGTCTCTTAAATGACCGCGCACCCCTGTCGGGCGCCCGCAGGCACTCCGCTCCGGTGATAGGGGGTGACACTCCCCGGCTCCGGTCCCGCTTCCTGCCATGCGGGTGAGGGTTCGCAACGCTCCCGGTTTCGCCAGAGCCGGCACGGGATACTGTCCGCACCGCCTGATCGCAACCGGGACCGCTTGTGGCCTGAACCTCACCAACCTCTGGCGGCTGCCCCGGGCACAAGGCGCACGGCCTCGCGAGCTGGGCGCACCGCCCGCAAAGGCGCATCCGGGTCTGCAGGCCGAACGGGCCCCGAGCCGGTGAATGTCCATGAATGTGGCCGATGAACATTTTTGTATCTGCGTCCTCTGCTGCATGGCCTCAAGCCGGCGTTGCTGCCGGCGGCCCCGGAACCCTCGCGGGCCCTCCAGGGCGGGAGACCTCGTCAAACCTCCAGGGGCCGGGTGCTCTCGTGTGAGCGTCGGCCCGTGGACACCGCTGCCTCACCAGCAATCCAGCGACCCGGAATCGCCACCCGTGCGGTGAAGCAGTGCGCAGAGGGTAATGCGAAATAGGAAAAAAGTCAAGAACAAAAACAGAATATATGGAACGAACAAGACAAGCCTGACCATGACACCCCGTAACGGAGGCGCTCAAACTGTCGTCACCGCTGCCAATGTCGCCAATTCGCCGGCAAGTGTGGTGAATGCCACCGACAGCCAAAAAGGCGTTGGCTAGGATCGCCTGCAAAACAGCCACTGGTGCTGCGGCCATCGGCAAGGTGCCGTTACGCCAAGTTGGCATGGTGCCCGGTTGGGCGTATGATTGGAAACAGACGGCTTTCCAAGCGGTAGGGAAGGCAGACGAATGACAGGCGAAACACACATAGCTCTGATCGGCGACTACGATGAAGCCGTGACCGCCCACGCGGCGATCCCCAAGGCCCTTGACCTGGCCTCAGGACGGACCGGATGCCCGGTGTCGTGGAATTGGGTCGAAACCACCGAATTGGCCGACAACCCGGACGCGGTGCTCGATGGTTTCGGCGCCGTGTGGTGCGTGCCGGCCAGCCCCTATGCCAACATGAACGGGGCCCTGGCCGCCATCCGCCACGCCCGCAAACGCCTGAAACCGTTTCTCGGCACCTGCGGCGGCTATCAGCATGCGGTGCTGGAGTTCGCCCGCAACGTGCTCGGCTACGAACAGGCGGAAAACGCCGAGGTCAACCCGGACGCGGCCATGCCGCTGGTGGCGCCGCTGAGTTGCGCGCTGGTCGAAGCCGACGGCGAGATCGAGTTCGTCGCCGGATCGCGGATGGCGCAGATTTATGGCCAGACCGGCGTTGCCGAGACGCACCACTGCAGGTATGGCATTGCGCCGCGCTATCTCAACATTTTTGCCAAGAGCCCGCTGAAGTTCAGTGGCTTCGACACTCTGGGCGAGCCGCAGGCCTTCGAGCTCAGTGGTCATCCGTTCTTCCTCGGCTGCGCCTTTCAGCCCGAGCGTGCAGCGCTGGCCGGACAATCGCACCCGCTGATCGAGGCATTTGCCACCGCAGCAAGCGGCAAACTGTCGTCTGCGGCTTGATAGACGCGCCATCCGCACCGGGTTGCGGACCCGCAGGCACCTGACAGCTCAACCGCAAGCGGCCGACGCGGCGATATTTGTCGCTGTCCCACGCCCTCTGACCCTTGCGCCGCATTGTGCAGTGCGCTACCACCAAGCTGTGACTCGGGCAGAGCTTTATGGGGTAAGGTTCTGCAGTCTACGAGGGTGGCGAAGATGCAGGAACTGCTGTTGGATTACCTGCCGATTGTGATCTTCATCGCGATTGCGGCGGTGATCGCGCTGGCGCTGATGATTGCGCCGTTTGTGGTCGCGGTGAACCATCCCGACAAGGAAAAACTGTCGGCCTACGAGTGCGGTTTCGATGCCTTCGACGATGCCCGCATGAAGTTCGATGTCCGGTTCTATCTCGTCGCCATCCTGTTCATAATTTTCGATCTGGAAGTGGCATTCCTGTTTCCCTGGGCCATCGCGCTGAAGGAGGTCGGCGTGTTCGGCTTCTGGTCGATGATGATTTTCCTCGGCATTCTGACCATCGGGTTTGCCTATGAGTGGCGCAAGGGGGCTCTGGAATGGGATTGAACGAGGCCGGACACGGCGCCGCGGCCAGCCTGCTGACCCCTGGCCAGCAGCAGTTCTACGGCGAGATCAACAACGAGCTGGCCGACAAGGGCTTTCTCGTCACCTCGACCGACGACCTGATCAACTGGGCCCGCACCGGTTCGCTGATGTGGATGACCTTCGGTTTGGCCTGCTGCGCCGTTGAAATGATGCAGGCCTCGATGCCGCGCTACGACGTCGAGCGCTTCGGCTTTGCCCCGCGCGCCTCACCGAGGCAGTCCGACGTGATGATCGTTGCCGGCACGCTCACCAACAAGATGGCCCCGGCGCTGCGCAAGGTCTACGACCAGATGCCCGAGCCGCGTTATGTCATCTCCATGGGCTCGTGCGCCAACGGCGGCGGCTATTATCACTATTCCTATTCGGTTGTGCGCGGCTGCGACCGCATCGTGCCGGTCGATATCTATATCCCCGGCTGTCCGCCGACCGCCGAGGCTTTGGTTTACGGCATCATGCAACTGCAGAAAAAGATCCGCCGCACCGGTACGATTGAGCGTTAGAGGTAAAGGCCGATGGATGAAGCCCTGCTTGAACTGTCAGAGCATGTGTCGCTCGAGCTCGGCAGTTCGATCACCGCCAGCAGGATTGCCTTTGGCGAGCTGACCGTCACTGTCAGGGCCGCGGACATCGTCAAGGTGCTGCGCTTCCTGCGCGACGACGCGACCTGCCGGCTGTGCTGTTTCATCGACATCTGCGGCGCCGACTATCCCGAGCGCGAGAACCGCTTCGATGTCGTCTATCACCTGCTCAGCCCGTACAACAACCTGCGCATCCGGGTGAAGGTCGAGGCCGACGAGGACAGCGTTGTGCCCAGTGTCATCGATGTGTTTCCGGCCGCCAACTGGTTCGAGCGCGAGGCCTTCGACCTGTACGGCATCCGCTTCTCCGGCCACCCGGACCTGCGCCGCATCCTGACCGACTACGGCTTTGCCGGTTATCCCCTGCGCAAGGATTTCCCGATGACCGGCCACGTCGAGGTGCGCTACGACGACGAGGCCAAGCGCGTGGTCTACGAGCCGGTCAAGCTGGTGCAGGAATTCCGCAACTTCGACTACTTGAGCCCGTGGGAAGGGACCGAATATGTCATTCCCGGCGATGAGAAGGCGGGGTGATGAAAGTGGGTGATTTGGATGCTGTTTGGCTTGTGCTCCTGTTCGGTCTTCCCCTGCTCATAATCATCGGCCTGGGGATTGCGGCAGTAATGTATCTGCCTGGGCTGTTCCGGTCATCCAGTGTGAGCCGCGGCGCAAAAGTGTTGGTTGGATTGCTGGTGTTTTTCTTCTTCTTTGGCCCTCTTTCGGGGTTCTTGGGTGCGTTTTTTGGTCGCTAAGGTGGGAATAAGGGCGAGAGTTTGATCATGAATTCTTCTCCAGATAGGCTGAGCTCGAGCCTGAAAGTCTGCCTTCCGACGTCTTGCGGAGCAAACTGATGCCTGAAGCACAAGTCCGCAATTTTCACATCAACTTCGGGCCGCAGCATCCGGCCGCCCACGGCGTTTTGCGTCTGGTGCTGGAGCTGGACGGCGAGGTGGTCGAGCGTGTTGACCCGCACATCGGCCTGTTGCACCGCGGCACCGAAAAGCTGATCGAGGCCAAGACCTACCTGCAGGCCGTTCCGTATTTCGACCGGCTCGACTATGTCGCGCCGATGAACCAGGAGCACGCCTATGCCCTGGCGGTCGAGCGCCTGCTCGGCATCACCGTGCCCCGGCGCGGCCAGCTGATCCGGGTGCTCTTTTCCGAGATCGGCCGGCTGCTGTCGCACCTGCTCAACGTCACCACCCAGGCCATGGACGTCGGCGCGCTGACCCCGCCGCTGTGGGGTTTCGAGGACCGCGAACAGCTGATGGTGTTCTACGAGCGCGCCTCGGGCAGCCGCATGCACGCGGCATATGTGCGCCCCGGCGGCGTCCACCAGGACCTGCCACAACAGCTGATCGACGACATCGCCGAATTCTGCCCGCGCCATTTGAAACGCCTCGACGACATCGAGGGCCTGTTGACTGACAACCGCATCTTCAAGCAGCGCAATGTCGATATCGGCGTGGTGTCGCTGGAGGAGTGTTTCGCCTGGGGCTTTTCCGGCGTCATGGTGCGCGGTTCGGGGGCCGCCTGGGACCTGCGCAAGTCGCAGCCCTACGAGTGCTACGACGAGTTCGACTTCGACATCCCCATCGGCAAGAACGGCGACTGCTACGACCGTTACCTGATCCGCATGGAAGAAATG
>JAHEJE010000227.1 GCA_024639035.1 Alphaproteobacteria bacterium | reverse complement strand
GACCGGCATCCGCTTCACCACCGACAATCAACAGCTCGTCGATGCCAGTGACATTGTCATCCTGTCGGTGCCGCCGCACACTGCCAGCGAGATCGGCATCGGCATCGCCGGCCAGCTCGTGATCTCGGTGATGGCCGGCCTCACCATCGAACGGATCGCCGCCCTCACCGGTGCCACCCGGATCATCCGCGCCATGTCGAGCCCGGCCGCCGAGATCGCCCTGGCCTATTCGCCGTGGTGCGCCAACGCCCGGATAAACGACCAGGACCGGACAGCCGTCTCCACCCTGTTCAATGCCTGCGGCCGGACCGACGAAGTTCCGAACGAGGACCAGATCGACCATTTCACCGCCATGACCGGTCCGGTCCCCGGCTTTGTTGCCTATTACGCCGACTGCATGGTCCAGCACGCGATCAACCAGGGCATCGCCCCGGAAATCGCCATCCGCGCCATCCGGCAGCTGTTCCTGGCCAGCGGCACCGTGCTGGCCGATGCTGAGCCCACACCGGGCGAACAGGTTCAGGCCATGATCGACTATGCCGGCACCACCGCCGCCGGCCTGCTTGCAATGCAGGACACAGACCTCGCACAAGCCATCGAACAAGGCTTGCAGGCCGCCTACGACAAGGCAAAGACCATCGCCTGAGCATGTGCGTCAGATCAGATCGTTGGTCCGCTTCAGCCGCCCGCACAGCAACACCGAAATGTTGAACAGCAGGCGGGCTGCCGCCTCGGAGTTCTTCTGCATCAATGTACGGATCGTCCGGTCATTGAAGCTGACGATCCGCGCCGTTTCGCTGGCACACACGATATCCATCGTCCGCGGCAGTTTCAGGAAGAACGCGATCTCACCGAACACCTCGCCGGAACCGATTTGCGCCAGCACATTCTCACCGTCGCGAACCTCGAAGCTCCCCGACAGCACCATGCCCATGTTCTTGGCCACGTTGCCGCACTTGATGATCCGATCGCCCTCACGGCAGCTGATGATGACACTTTTTCCCAGGCACGATGATATATCGGCCTCGCTCATGCCGTGGAACAGACCGGAGTCCAGCGCATTGGTTTCCTGCGCCATCGCCCTGAAATCGGCAATGAAAGTCTCCTGACCCTCCATGCGCTCAGACTTCACCGCGGCACCGCCGGCCAGCAGTTCATCGATGTTGGCGGGCACCCGCGCATCCTCGCCGAAATCCATCAGCACTTCGGCCAGAGGCGACCTGATCCGGCGCATGTACTCGACATCCTCAGCCACGATCACCAGCGGAATGAGATACCCGGTCTCGGGACTGTTCACGTTGTGCTCGGTATAGGTCCTGAAACCGAGCGCCTGGTAGGTGTTCAACAGGTGCGGCTCGCAATCTCCAAAAATCAGCTGGATGCGCCGTTCGTTCACAAACTGCATGTAGGCGGTAAACATCTCGAGCAGCATTGTGCCGCCACGATGCGTCGGATCGATCATGAACCGCTCACCAATCACGATCTGGTCCGGCGCCACGTGATCGAGAACCCCACTGAGATCGTATTGCTCGATGTGGCGACCGGTGAGCGCATCGTCTCCACCCCAGGTCAGCCGCATGGTGGCGGCCAGCGTGTCGCCTACTGAAAACAGAAACACATGGCTCGTCGCATCGTCCACTTCGACCAGCAACCGATTATCGTGGTCGGCAATCTTTGCGTAACGGCCCATCTCTTCGACATAAACGTCGTATTTAAAACGCTGAACGGCATGCATTTGCGCCGTCGATTGCGCCACTTCAACTTCAATATCTTGTGCCGTCATGCTGCTATTCGATTGCGATCCGCCGTCAACCCCCGGCAGCGGATTGTGCGCACACACACCGGCCCGGGGTCAAGCCGTTCCCGAAAGTCCGGCAAGATGTTAGGATCCTGACCCCAGTATACCAGGATCGGGAGACGGGCGATGTCGGTTCCAAAGACAATGAAGGGCGTTCAGCTCATCGGACACGGCGGACCGGACAAACTTGTCTGGAACGATGCCATCGCGACACCGCAACCCGGTCCCGGCGAAGCGCTGGTGAAAGTCCTGGCAGCCGGCGTCAACAACACCGACATCAACACCCGCATCGGCTGGTATTCCAAGGACATCACCGACGCCACCGACGATACCGATCCGCAAGCTGAGGTCGAAGCCGGCGGCTGGTCCGGCGCGCTGCACTTTCCGCGCATCCAGGGTGCAGACCTGTGCGGCGAGGTTGTCGCCCTCGGCGATGGCGTCTCCAACCTCACGCCCGGCATGCGCGTCACCTGCCCGACCAACCAGCCCGAACCGACCCCAGAGGCGCCGACCCGCTTCCTCGCCATCGGCTCGGAGTTCGACGGCACCTTCGCGCAATATTGCCGTGTCCCCGCCAAACAGCTTCATGATGTCAGCTCTTCACCACTGAGCGATGTCCAGATCGCCGCCATTCCCTGTGCCCATGGCACCGCATTCAATCTCGTGTCGCGCTCCGGCATCGCTCCCGGCGATCGCGTACTGGTCACCGGTGCCTCCGGCGGCGTTGGTCTTGCCGCTGTGGAGTTGGCAAAGCTCAAGGGTGCCGACGTCACCGCGCTCGCAAGTCCGGCAAAGCAGGATGCAGTGCGCACCGCCGGGGCCGACGTCGTCCTCGACCGCAACGGAACCCTCGATGCCGGCGCCATCACGGTTGCCATCGACGTCGTCGGCGGCAGCGGCTGGGGTGCGGTCATCGATGCCCTGGCCCCCGGCGGCCGCTACGCCACATCCGGCGCCATCGCCGGCCCGATCATCGAAGCCGACCTGCGCACAATCTATCTCAATGACCTGACGATCTACGGCTGCTCCTACACCCCGCACCAGGTCTTCGCCGAGCTGGTCGCGTTGCTCAATGCCGGCAAGGTCAGCCCCCTGGTCTCAAAGACCTATCCGATGGCCGACATCGCCACGGCGCAAGCGGACTTCACCACCAAGAAATACCCCGGCAAACTGGTTCTGATCCCGCCGCAGGATTGACTCTCTAGCGGCCCACAGGGGTATGATTGAAGCCCGGCATGGCGAGCACCTTTTCCGCGCCGCCATAACGCTCCAACAACTGCGCCTGGTCGGCAAACGCCTGTTGGTTGACCTCTTCCGGCTCGAGGATCTCGCGCAACCGGTCATGCATCTGCATCAGTTGACCTTCGTAACGGTCCACCCGTCCGAGATCGTTCAACTCTTCCGGATCGTCGGCCAGATTGAACAACTGCGGTGGGTACCCGCCGGCGTAATGGACATACTTCCAGTCGCCCTGCCGGATCATGTAGAACCCGGTCGGCGCACCGCCGTCGTGATACTCCGACAGGATGAACCGCTCCGGCATTGCCTGCTCTGCGCTCTGAACCAGTGACCGGCTCTGCCACACTTCCCCGGCGGTGCGCGCTTCGAAACCGACAATGTCCTCGATTGTCGCCGCCACATCGGTCAGCGACACAAGGCTGTCGCACACCCCCTGCGCCACGCCCGGCCCGGCCATGATCACCGGCACACCGACCGCGTCCTCATACATCACCGACTTGGCCCACATGCCATGATTGCCCAGCATTTCGCCGTGATCGGAGATGTAGAGCACAACCGTGTCGCGCCCGGCACCGGACTCCTCCAGCGCACTCAGCACCTTGCGGATATTGTCGTCGACAAAGCTGCACAGCCCGTAGTAACCGCGCTTGCCCTTGTCGCGGCTGTCGTCGTCGAAATACTCATCATAGGCCCAGAATTTGCGCATTTCGGCAATGACGGCATGTCCCTCCTCGTCATCGCGATGCGCGCGCTTGGTGGTCGCAGGCAATGGTCGCCCCTTGTACAGGTCATAAAACGGTTTCGGCGCCATCAGCGGATAGTGCGGGCTGACGAACGAGACGAACAGCACCCACGGCTTGTTGGAAATCTTTCTCGGATAGCGCCCAAGCCACCGGCAGGCCGCATCGGTGATGTCGCGGTCGTACTCGGTATAGGTGGTATCGCCCGCCCCTACTTCGCGCGCCATCTCTGCTGCTTCGGCAAACCCGGGCAGCGGATCGCGCACCAACCCCTGCGGCCAGCCGATGCCGTCGTTGGCCAGATGCATCGGCAGGATTTCTTCGGAAAATCCGTTGTCGTCATCGCCGCTGCGAAAGTGCAACTTGCCGACCGACACCACCGCATGGTCGCGCTCGCGCAGCCGGTGCATCCAGCTCTCGGCCTGCCCTTGATAAGGCTGGGCCGAAGACCAGCAGCGGTTTTCATGCACATGCGTGCCCGTGGCCAGACAGGCCCGTGCCGGCACACAGATCGGCGATGGCGTATAGCCGCGCGCAAACCGCGTGCCAAGCCCGGCCAGCTTGTCGAGATTGGGCGTCTGGACAAGCGGATGCCCGTAGCAGCCTAACGCCGAACGGGCATGTTCATCCGAGCAGACGACCAGGACATTGCGTGGCTTCACTGCCGGTAATCCGGTTCCTCTTCGTCGAGAATTGCCTTCAATTCATTGAGAAACTTGCCGCTCAGATCGATCGGATAGTCTTCCAGCTCACGCGCCGTCTTTTCCGCGATCTCATCGCTGAGCACCCGCAGCGGCCGTCCCGTCGTATAGGCCGTGATCAGCGTCTCGCAGGCCCGTTCGAAGTAATACAGCTGATTGAAGGCATCGGCCACCGTGTTGCCGACCACCATCACCCCATGGTTGCCCATGATCATCACCTTGTGGTTGCCCAGCAGGTCGGCGCAGCGCTTGCCCTCGTCGCCGAATGCCAGCCCGCCAAACCCGTCATCGACGACGGTGCGGTTGAAGAACATCGCCGTATTCTGATCGATCGGCAGGATCGAGCTGTCCTCCAGGCTGGCCAGCACCGTGGCGTATTTCGAATGGC
>JAHEJE010000226.1 GCA_024639035.1 Alphaproteobacteria bacterium | reverse complement strand
AAAAATGGAGCGGGCGATGAGATTCGAACTCACGACCCCAACCTTGGCAAGGTTGTGCTCTACCCCTGAGCTACGCCCGCATCACGCAGAGATGCATGCGCTGACCGCTCCACGCGCCAGCGCGCCGGTTTTATTGCGCAACCGGGCTGGAAATGCAATAGCAATGCACCGGCCGGCGATAAGTTTATCGTGATGCGGCCGACCGACCAACAGCTATCGGGAAAGACACCACAATGCCGGCGACCCGCGACGACCTGTTCAAAAAGCTGGAGACACTCGGCATCGACACCCGGACCACGCAGCATGCGCCGGTGTTCACGGTAGACGAAGCCCGGGCGCTGCGTGGCGAGATTGCCGGCGGGCATTGCAAGAACCTGTTTCTGAAGGACAAGAAGGGCCAGGCCTGGCTGGTCGTCTGCCTGGAAGACACCCGGGTCGACCTGAAGGCGCTTCCCGGCCTGATCGGTGCGGCGCGGATTTCGTTCGGCAAGCCGGACCTGCTGATGGAAGTGCTCGGCGTCGAACCGGGATCGGTGACGCCTTTTGCCCTGATCAACGACAGCGAATGCCGGGTCAACGTGGTGCTGCAGGCCGAGATGATGGCGTACGACATCATCAACTATCATCCGCTGGAAAACACCGCGACGACATCGATCGCACCGGACGATCTGGCCACGTTCATCCGTGCCTGCGGTCATCAACCGCAGATCGTTTCGCTGGGCTGAGCGGGGCCGGGCAAGCATTGTAAATCCGGGCGCAATGGGCCATCTATTGGGGCAATACTGGAAACGGCTGCAAGGCCGCGTTGGGAAAGAGTGACATTATGGATGGACCGGTAATCAGCATGGGCGGTCAGATCGCCGGCACTGGCACGGGCGCGCCGCAGGCCGACCTGATCAAGGACAGCGACACCAAGGGTTTCATGGCCGATGTCGTCCAGGCCTCGCGCGAGGTTCCGGTGATCGTCGATTTCTGGGCCCCATGGTGCGGGCCGTGCAAGCAGCTCGGGCCGATCATAGAAAAGGCGGTGCGCGAGGCCAACGGCAAGGTCCGGCTGGTCAAGGTGAACATCGACGAGAACCAGGCACTGGCCGGCCAGATGCGCATCCAGTCGATCCCGGCGGTCTATGCCTTTGTCGACGGTCAGCCGGTCGACGGTTTCATGGGAGCGCTGCCGGAAAGCGAAATTCGTGCCTTCATCGAGCGCGTTGCCGGGCCAAGCAGCGAGGACCAGCAGATCGAACAGCTGCTCGAGGCCGCCAAGGCCGCCCTGGCAGACAAGAACTTCGCCGCCGCCGGGCAGATGTATGCCGGGGTGCTGCAGGCCGACCGGGAGAACCTGGCAGCCATCGGCGGTCTGGCCAAATGCCAGATCGAGACCGGCGAGCTCGATGCGGCCCGGGCGACGCTTGCCCTGGTGCCGCCGGGCAAGGAGACCGATGCCGACATCGCCAGCGCCACGGCGGCGCTGGAACTGGCCGAGGCGCCGTCCGACGATGCCGAGATCGAACAGCTGCGCTCGGCCCTGGCCGCGGACCCGGCGGATCATCAGGCACGGCTCGACCTGGCAACCGCGCTCAATGCGGCCGGCCGGCGCGAGGAGGCGCTGGAACAGCTGATCGAAATCATCAGGACCGACCGCGGCTGGAATGACGAGGCCGCGCGCAAGCAACTGCTGAAGTTCTTCGAGGCCTGGGGCATGACCGATGAACTGACGATTGCCGGGCGGCGGCAGCTTTCAGCCATCCTGTTTTCATGAGCCTGCGGCATGGATGTCACCGAGCGCTATCGCCGCACAACTGACCTGCCGCCGCGGATTGCGGTGTTTCCGCTGAACGGCGCGCTGCTGCTGCCGCGCGGCCACCTGCCGCTGAACATTTTCGAGCCAAGATACCTGGAGATGGTGGAAGATGCGATGTCCGGCAGCCGGGTGATCGGCATGGTGCAGATCGCAAAGACCGGCGCGCCGGTTGACAGCCCTGAGTTGCAGGCGATCGGCTGTTGCGGGCGGATCACCAGCTATGCCGAGGTTCCCGACGACCGGCTGATGATCACCCTGACCGGGATCTGCCGGTTCCACATCGTCGATGAGATCGAGGTGACGACGCCCTACCGGCAGGTCGCGGTATCGTTTGACGACTTCGCCGGCGACCTGATCCCCGGATCGGGCCAGGACGAGGTCGACCGCGGCGTGCTGCTGAAGACCTTCAAGGCCTATCTCGACGCCAACAGCATGGATGCGGACTGGAACGAAATCTCATCGGCATCCAATGAGACCCTGGTCAATGCGCTGTCGATGCTGAGCCCCTATCCGCCGCAGGAAAAACAGGCGTTGCTCGAAGCCCGCGACCTGAAGGCGCGGGCCGAGGTGCTGGTGGCGCTGACGGAAATGAACCTGGCGCGGCAGTCCGCCGACGACGAGCATGTGATCCAGTAGCAGGTGACGACGATGACAGAGACGACCGACAACAGCGCAACGGCGACCGGTGCCGCGACCGACCCGAAGCTTTTGGAAATTCTGGTGTGCCCGGTGACCAAGCAGACCCTGGCGTACGACCGCGCGCGCCAGGAGCTGGTGTCCAAGGCGGCCGGTCTGGCCTATCCGATCCGCGAGGGCATTCCGATCATGTTGCGCGAAGAGGCGCGCGAACTCAGCGATGAAGAACGACGCTGAGCGTCGCCGGGCATCGCTCACGAAAGAGGGCAGCGCGGTGACGTTGTCTGTGGAATGGGCAACATCCGAACGGGATGTTCAGGCCGCCCAGGCCCTGCGGTTTCGGGTGTTCTATGAAGAACTGAGTGCGCTGGCCTGTCCCGCGGTTCGCCGGACCAGGCGCGACTGCGATGAATTCGATGCGATCTGCGATCATCTGCTGGTCGTCGACAGTGCGCCGGAGACATGTCCGGACCTGATGACCGATGGCGGCATGGTGGTCGGGACCTATCGCCTGCTGCGCCAGGACGCTGCCTGCCGCCACAACGGCTTTTATGCCGACGGTCAATTCGATCTGACCGGGCTCGTGGCTGCCAAGCCGCACCTGCAGTTTCTCGAGATGGGGCGGTCGTGCGTTCTCGGATCGCACCGCGCCGGTCCGGTGATCGAGTTGCTGTGGCGCGGGATTGCCGATTATGTCCGCAGCCACAGGCCCGACGTGCTGATCGGCTGCGCCAGCCTGCCGGGCACCGACCCGGACCGCCTGGCGCCACAGCTCAGCCTGCTGGCCCACCGGTTCATGGCCGCCGACGACTGGCGCGCTGAGGCGCGGGGGCAATGGCCGGTGGAGATGGACCGCCTGCCGCGCGGCCGCTACGACGAACGCAAGGCGCTGGCCATGCTGCCGCCGCTGGTCAAGGGCTACCTGAGAGCCGGCGCCAGGATTGCCGCCGGCGCCGTCGCCGACCACCAGTTCAACACCACCGATGTCCTGATCGTGCTGCCGCTGTCAGGCCTCAAGCCGCGTTATTCAAATCATTTCGGCGTGCATTCGCCGGCCGGCACGCCGCCGCTCAGCCATTGATGTCGTAGGCGGCGATTGCGGCCAGATTGACCAATTCCGATGCCCGCGAGGACATCGAGGCGATCTGCACCGAACGGTCGAGCCCGACCAGCAGCGGCCCAACGACATTGATGCCGCCGAGCTCCTGCAGCATCTTGGTTGAAATGCTGGCGCTGTGGGCGGCCGGCATCACCAGGACGTTGGCCGGTCCGGTGAGGCGGCAGAACGGATACAGCGCCATGGCGCCCTTCGACAGCGCGACGTCGGCGGTCATTTCGCCGTCATACTCGAAATTGACATTGCGCCGGTCGAGCACGGCAATGGCGTTGCGCTGGTTCAGAACCCGGTCGCCCTGGGGATAGCCAAAGGTGGAATAGGACAACAGGGCGACGCGCGGCGTGTGGCCGAAGCGGGCGGCGACATTGGCCGCCTCCTCGGCGATGTCGGCGAGCTCTTCGGGTGTCGGCATCTCGGTGACCGAGGTATCGGCGATGAACACGGTGCGCCCGCCGCAGATTGCCAGGGACACGCCGACCGGGCGATGGCCGGGGCGCGAATCGATGGCCAGGCGTACGTTTTCAAGGGCGATGGAATAGTTGCGGGTGATGCCGGTGATCATGGCATCGGCATCGCCCATCGCCACCATGCAGGCGCTGAACACGTTGCGGTCGCGGTTGACCAGGCGCTGGCAATCGCGAAACAGCTGGCCCTGGCGTTGCATCCGCTCATAGAGATAGGCGGCATAGTCGACATTGCGGCCGGACAGGCGGGCATTGAGAATGGTGACGTTCTCATGCAGTTCGACACCGCTGACCTGCAAGGTCTGGCGGACATATTCCTCACGGCCGATGAGGATCGCCTCGCCGAAACCGCTGGAGGCGAAATTGTGCGCCGCGCGGACCATGCGGTCCTCCTCGCCCTCGGCAAAGACAACCCGGCGCGGGTTGTTGCGGACGTGTTCGAAGATGCCCTGCAACGAGCCGGCAATCGGATCGAGCCGGGCCGACAGCTCGGCCTCGTAGGTGTCGAAGTCTTCGATATTGCGCTGCGCCACGCCGCTATCCATCGCCGCTCTTGCGACCGCCATCGGCACTTTTACGATCAGCCGCGGGTCGAACGGCACCGGAATGAGATAGTCGGCGCCGAACTTGAGCCGTGTGCCGTGATAGGCGGCGGCGACCTCGTCGGGCACCTCCTCGGCGGCAAGGTCGGCCAGGGCGTGGGCGGCGGCGATCTTCATCTCGTCGTTGATGGTGCGCGCCCGGACATCGAGGGCGCCGCGGAAGATGTAGGGAAAGCCGAGCACGTTGTTGATCTGGTTGGGGTAGTCCGAGCGCCCGGTGGCCATGATGGCGTCTTCGCGCACCTGGGCGACTTCCTCGGGCGTGATTTCCGGGTCCGGGTTGGCCAT
>JAHEJE010000225.1 GCA_024639035.1 Alphaproteobacteria bacterium | reverse complement strand
ATTTCGCGAGAGCATCGACGAGACAAGGGCTGCAACTCGACGATTGATCGAAAGCAATCCTGTCACGCCAACGTTCAGTAAACGGACAGCCGCCGGTATGGTTGAGATATTGGAACGAATCAATTGTGGTACCGCCGCCCAAATGCTTTACTTTCGTGAAATCGAGACGGTGATTTCCAGAACTCTGCGGGGCGAGATTTCGTGGCAGCTATAGACAGCGCTATCAATTCGGCATCTGAGGATTTTCGACACAACGCGAAGTCGATGCACGCCTTGACGCAAGACCTGATCGAGCGGCGACAGTGCGCTGCATTGGGCGGTAGCGAGAAGTCGCGGGCGCGCCATGTCGACCGCGGCAAGACCCTGCCGAGGGACCGGGTCAATCAGCTTGTCGATCCGGGCTCGCCATTCCTGGAATTGTCGCCCCTGGCGGCGATGGACATGTATGGCGGCGACATTCATGCTGCCGGCGTGATAACCGGCATCGGCCGGATCAATGGCCGGGAATGCATGGTCGTGTGCAACGACGCGACCATCAAGGGCGGCACTTACTATCCGATGACAGTGAAGAAGCATCTCCGAGCGCAGGAAATTGCCATGGAGAACCGCTTGCCCTGTATCTATCTGGTGGATTCCGGTGGCGCAAACCTGCCGAACCACACCGAGGTTTTTCCCGACAAGGAACATTTCGGCCGGATTTTCTACAATCAGGCGCGAATGTCCGGTGCCGGCATTCCGCAGATCGCCTGTGTGATGGGATCGTGTACTGCCGGCGGCGCCTACGTCCCGGCGATGTGCGATGAAACGGTCATTGTACGCAATCAGGGAACCATTTTCCTCGCCGGTCCGCCGCTGGTAAAAGCCGCGACGGGTGAAACGGTATCAGCCGAAGAGTTGGGCGGCGCGTTGGTTCACACCCAGCAGTCCGGTGTGGCCGACCATCTGGCCGAGGACGATGATCATGCGCTGGCCATCGTTCGCAACATCGTCGCCAACCTGTCCCCTCCGGTCCGGCAATCGTCCGGTCTCCGGGCCACCATTCCGCCGCTCTACGGCAAAGAAGAACTTGACGGCATCATGCCGACGGTTCTGGCCAAGTCCTTCGATGTTCGCGAGGTGATCGCGCGCATCGTCGATGGCTCCGATTTCAATGAATTCAAGCGCGAATACGGTCAGACGCTGGTGACCGGATTTGCCCATATCTGGGGAATCCCGGTGGCCATCCTGGCCAACAACGGCATCTTGTACTCGGAATCGGCCCTCAAGGGCGCGCACTTTGTTGAACTCGCCTGCCAGCGCCAGATACCATTGCTGTTCATCCAGAACATATCCGGCTTCATGGTCGGCAAGAAGTACGAAGCCGGAGGCATTGCCCGCGATGGGGCAAAACTGGTCACAGCCGTCGCCTGTGCGGCTGTTCCGAAGATCACCGTGATCATCGGGGGATCGTTCGGCGCCGGCAACTACGGGATGTGTGGCCGCGCGTACGGGCCACGGTTCTTGTTCTCGTGGCCGAACAGCCGGATCTCCGTCATGGGCGGCGAACAAGCCGCGTCGGTGCTGGCAACGGTGAAACGCGACAACATCGAAGCCGCTGGACAGACGTGGTCACGTGAGGAAGAGGAAGCTTTCAAGGCGCCAATCCTGGAACAATTCGAGCACGAGGGGCATCCGTACTATGCGACGGCGCGGATTTGGGACGATGGCATTATCGCCCCGGCCGAGACACGCGACACCTTAGGCTTGGCATTCGCGGCTACGCTGAATGCGCCAATAGTGGAGACCAGGTTCGGAATCTTCAGGATGTAGACACAGACGGCACGACTGCAAGGGACGGCAGTCGCGCATATCGCAAACATGGGGCGAGGCGGCGGGCGCTTGACTATTCCAGAGTATGAAAACTTGATGTATCCCGCGCTGCAACTTTTAGTGGCAGAAGGCGGGGAGCTCGGCTTTAACGAGATTCTGAAGGGACTTCACGGAACGCTCGGCCTTTCCGATCGGGAGTTGCGAGAGACCTTGCCCAGTGGCCGCGAGACGGTCTTCTCCAATCGACTGAAGTGGGCGTTGACCTATCTTACTTCGGCAGGCCGGATCGAATCGCCATTGGTCGACATCTACACCGTGACGCCACTGGGCATGAAGGCCGTTGAAGAGATGCAGGACGGTCCGCAGGTCGAAAGCGGCCAGACATCGCAATCACACTTTGCACCGACCCCAGGCTTCTTAGAAACGCCGGTTGCCGGCCTGGAAGATGACAGGTCTGCCTATGAACGCAAGCTGCGCCGGCAGGCAGGGGCGCCGGTGAAGCAGCTCACCGAGGGAGATGTCAGGCGCTACTTCGAATTGAGCCACCAGACGGTGAAGCAGAACCTGATTGGCCACATTCACCAGCAATCGCCCGAGTTCTTCGAGAATCTGGTGATCGACCTGCTTTTGGCCATGGGTTATGCGCGGCAACGTGAAAGCCTCGTATTGAAGCTGGGCCGCTCGGGCGATGGTGGCGTGGATGGGGTCTTGCAGGAAGACGAGCTTGGATTGAACCGAATCTACTTCCAGGCCAAGCGCTACAAGCCCAGCACCCCGGTGCCGATCTCTTCAGTACGGGACTTTGCCGGCAGTCTGGAGAGCAACAAGGCAAATCGGGGCTTGTTCCTGACGACATCGCGCTTTCCCAAGTCGGCCCTGGAATTCGTTGCATCGATCAGCAAACGGATTGTTCTCATTGATGGCAATGAATTGGCGCAATTGATGATACGCCATGAGGTTGGCGTGAAGATCAGCGCGGTGTATGAGTTCACCAGTATCGACGATAGCTATTTTTCCCCTGAACCGGCAATGAATTCGCCGACCAAACAATGACCGACGCCCAGATGACCTCAACCGTGTTGATCGCAAATCGTGGTGAGATTGCTTGCCGGATCGCCCGCACGGCACATCGTCTGGGCATGCGGGTTGTCGCGGTGTATTCAGACGCCGACCGCCAGGCCATGCATGTCGCAATGGCCGACGAAGCCTGTCGAATCGGTTCCGCACAGGCGACCGACAGCTATCTGGATCCAGGCCGGATCATCGCCGCTGCCAAAGCGTCCGGTGCCCGGTTTGTCCACCCTGGCTATGGGTTTCTGTCGGAGAACGTCGAATTCGCCCGCGCTTGCGCCGAGAATGATCTGATATTCGTCGGCCCGCCGGCCAGTGCCATTGAAGCAATGGGGCTGAAAGATGCAGCAAAGAAGCTGATGCAGGATGCCGGCGTCCCGGTGGTGCCCGGCTATCTCGGCGACAATCAGGACGATCATCATCTCGCCCGCGAGGCCGAAAGCGTCGGCTATCCGTTGCTGATCAAGGCGGTCGCGGGCGGAGGCGGCAAGGGCATGCGAAAGGTCTCCGGCCCGGCCGAGTTCTCCGCGGCCCTGAACAGTTGCCGGCGTGAGGCGAAGGCCGCGTTTGGCGACGCCCGGGTGCTGATTGAGCGCTTCGTCACGGCACCCCGTCATATCGAGGTGCAGGTTTTCTGCGACAGTCACGGCAATGCAGTGCACCTGTTCGAGCGCGACTGCTCTATGCAGCGGCGCCATCAGAAAGTGATTGAGGAAGCGCCAGCACCCGGCATGTCCGATGCGATGCGATCAGCCGTTTGCTCAGCCGCGGTAAAGGCGGCCAAAGCCGTGGGATACGTCGGTGCCGGCACCGTCGAATTCATTGCCGACAGCAGCCAGGGGCTGTCCGAGGAAGGCTTCTTCTTCATGGAGATGAATACGCGGCTTCAGGTCGAACATCCGGTCACCGAGGCAATCACCGGTGTCGACCTGGTCGAATGGCAGTTCGCAGTAGCGGCCGGGGAACGGCTTCCCGCAAAGCAAGAGGCTTTGGCCATGCAGGGCCATGCCATCGAGGCCAGGCTTTATGCCGAGGACCCGGCCAACGGTTTCCTGCCGCAGACCGGCACCTTAAAGCGGCTTGTGTGGCCAGATGACGATACCGGTGTGCGGATTGATACCGGCGTGCGACAGGGTGATAGCGTTACACCCTATTATGACCCGATGCTGGCGAAAATCATCTGCCATGCCGCCGACCGCCCACGGGCAATCGCCAAACTGGCTTCGACGATCGATCAATTGGTTTTGATCGGTATGCGTACAAATCTGGGGTTCTGCCGCGATTTGGTAACCAGCGCCGACTTCGCCCGGGCACGGCACGACACAACGACCATCGACCGAAATCTCGCGTCATTGACCCACGTCGACATCGACGATGCAGCGGTGTGCCTTGCGGTCGAAGCCTGGCTCCGGGCCTCGGATAGCAGCGCTCGAACAACCGATGCCGGCCCTTGGAGTGCCCTGACCGGATGGTCCCTGACGGGCACCCTGAGAACCAGCCGGATCGAGTTGGAGCTGAATGCCAAACACACTGTCGTTCACATTGAGTGGCTTGAGAACGCCAAACGGTTCTCGATTCGTCATGTGGAACGAGAGTTTTCTGCGGTGTCGAGTGATGTCAGCATCGCCGGTGATGAGATTTCGGCCTTTATGGACGGTCGGCGGATCGCGGCCTCATTTCACGTTGCGGAACCTGGACGCCTGCTGTTCCTGGTCCACTCAAGCGATCACATCACTGTCAGGTCATCCAATGTTCTGAACCGTCAATCGGAAATGGATGTCACCGGCGCCAAGGTCTGTGCACCGATGTCCGGCCGCATCATTGCGCTTTCCGCCGAACCGGGCCAAAGCGTCGCAAAGGGCGAACAGCTTGCCATTCTCGAAGCGATGAAAATGGAACACCCTCTGGTTGCCGGATTTGACGGCACGATCCAGGCCGTAAACGCCCGCATCGACGATCAAGTCGATGAAGGCTTTGTTGTTGTGGAGCTTTCCGGCCCAGCCGAGGTGGCGGATTGAGATACGGTTAGTCTTTGAT
>JAHEJE010000224.1 GCA_024639035.1 Alphaproteobacteria bacterium | reverse complement strand
GCGACCAGCCCGGCCACATGCGCCATATCGACGAGAAAATGCGCGCCGATGCCCTTGGCGATCTCGGCCATGCGGGCAAAATCGATCTCGCGCGGATAGGCCGAGCCGCCGGCGATCAGCAGGTGCGGCCGGTGTTCGTCCGCCAGTTCCGCAATCCGATCGTAGTTCATCAGGCCGGTCTCGCGCTCGACCGTATAGTGGTGCGCGTCGAACCAGCGGCCGGACAAGTTCGGCCTGGCGCCGTGCGAGAGATGCCCGCCGGCGGCCAGGTCGAGACTGAGCACCCGGTCCCCCGGCTTGAGCAGGCTGAAGAACACCGCCTGGTTGGCCTGGACTCCGGAATGCGGCTGGACGTTGGCATAGGCTGCGCCAAACAGTTTCTTTGCCCGGTCGATTGCCGCCTGCTCGACGACATCGACGAATTCGCCGCCGCCGTGGAACCGGCTGCCGGGGTAGCCTTCCAGCGTCTTGTTGGTCATGGCGTGGCCCAGCGCCTCCTGTACGCCGGGACTGACGATGTTTTCCGAAGCAATCAGTTCAATCTGATTGTCTTGCCGGGCCACTTCATTGGCCAGCGCTTCGGCGATCAGGGGATCGCTCCTGTCGAGATTCGGTGTGGCGTTGAGGGACATCGGCGGGGCTTTCGTCTATTGCGGGTTTTCACGCGGTTCTGTCCGGGTCAGGACCGTTTCGACCACAGTGTTCACCGAATTGGCGATAAAGCAACTGTCGTGAGCCCGGTGGTGCAGGTCGGCTTCCTGCTGCGCTGTCGGCGGCTTTCCGCAATAGGTCACCTTGGGGTGCAACCAGACGTGGGTGATGGCGTAGCGGCCGGCGGCGACCCTGGCCATCTTACCCTCGGCGGCGTCGCTGTAGCCGTCGACGATGAAGCCGCTCTGGCAGGCAAGGTCGAGAAAGAACAGCATGTGGCAGCTCGACAATGCGGCCACGAAGGCTTCTTCCGGATCGACGCTGGTCGGTTCGGACATCGGTTCTGGAACGATATGCGGCGACGGCGAGGCCGGCACGTCCAGGCCGCCGTCGAATGTCCAGATGTGGCGGCGCGAGTATTTGTTGTCGGCGTAAACGTCATCGCCGCGGGCCCACTTCACGGTTGCTCCATATCTCGCCATGGCGGCCTCCTGATCTGTGCTGTTGCGAGCGTGGCAGGCTAGGGTCGAAACAGACCACCTGCAAGGGTGACTTGCGCGAGCTGCATGCAGGCGCTGCTTTCCCGAGCCCAGACGTCCATACGGGTCAAAAACGACATCGTGCGTGTCGTGGACAAGCCAGACCGAGGCACCTATCGCGTTCACCCTGAACTTTGCCGTGCCTGTGCAATGCTCGATGTGCCCGGCATTGGAACAGTGTGATGACGGACGTGGCGAAATCGGACCTGCAAGGGGTCAGCGTGACGGACAACAGTCCGCTCGGCATCTTCTACCTTTGCGCCGGCTTGTTCATCTTTTCGTTCCAGGACGTCATCATCAAGGAACTGAGCGACACGTATCCGGTCCACCAGCTGGTGTTCATCCGCGGTCTGGTGGCGGCGCCGCTGCTGTTTCTGCTGGTGCATTTCGATTCCGGTTTTGCCTCTCTCAAGACCAAGAAGTACGGCCAGCATGCCCTGCGCATCCTCTTGATGTTCTGTTCATACCTGTCGTTCTACCTCGCCATCGCCGCCATTCCGCTGACCACGGCGGTGTCGCTGTATTTCACCGCACCGCTGATGATCACCGCGCTTGCGGTACCGATCCTGGGCGAAAAGGTCGGCATCCGCCGCCTGCTCGGCATTGTGGCCGGCTTTGGAGGCGTGATGGTGATGCTGCGTCCGGGCGCCGGGGTGTTCGAACCGGCCGCCCTGCTGCCGATCATTTCGGCCTTCACCTATGCCGCATCGCAAATGCTGAGCCGCAAGCTCGGCAGTGCCGATTCAGCTTCGATGATGGCGTTCTACATCGCCATCGGCTTTACCTACATCGGCGGCGTCATGGGGCTTGGCATCCATCTCGCCGGCATCGAGCCGGCATCGCATCCCAGCCTCAATTTCCTGCTGCAGCCGTGGAAGATGCCCAGCGGCCTCGAATTCGCGATGATCGCCATCATCGGCGTGATCTCGGCGATGGGCTTTTTCCTGCTGTCGCAGGCCTACCGGATCGGGGTTGCGAGCACGGTCGCTCCGTTCGAATACACCGCGATGCTGTGGGCGGTTATTCTCAGCTATCTGGTCTGGGGCACGACACCGGATGTGTTCACCATCGTCGGCGCGCTGATCATCGTCGCTTCCGGCGTGTACGTGTTGCGGCGCGAACGGGTGCGCACCTCGCGACCGCTGGCCGCAAAAGGGCCATACAGGAGCCGGTAGACAGGTGCGGCAGGCATCTGCTCGGCGATTCGCACGCACCAAGCAGAGAACGGGCCGGAATCGACCCTCACCGAACCGGGCACCAGCCGCATGAGCGGCTATTCGGCAGAAACTTTTCAAAAAAAATTACGGCTGCGTGCGATGGCGGTGCGACCTGTCGTCACCGTTTTGCAGCCGGTCACAGTCTCGTCCCCGGACCAGCCGCCGCGCCAAATCATTTCGCCACAAGCGGGAATCCTTGTTTTTCCGGCCCGAATCGTCGGACACATAAGGTTCTCCACAAATTGTCAACCGCTTGACCACAATATGTTGTGTTTAGGTTTTGTTAACACACTAATTGTTGACGTCGGCCCCTGTAGTGAATTACATTGTGGGCATGGTTGAGGGGCGACGGCGCCCATGAGTTCAGGCGTCGCGGCACCGGTCTTCAAGGCCGATCCATACATACCAGATAAGTGACCGGAAGCGCCAAGCGAACGCCTCCGGCAGGGAAGGTTTTGTCAAACGCATCAGGACAGTGGGTCCGTGCGGGCGACATGTTTGTGCGAGCGACTTCTTTTGGTTGGTCGCCGGAGTCATGAGGCAACCGGCTCGATGCGGGCCAGACGAAAACAGCATGTGCCGGAGCGACACCGTGGCCGGCGCACGATACAGCTAAGGGGATAACTTCCATGCGCATAGAGCGCCGCTATACCGAGGCCGGCAAAGGGCCATACGACGGCATCGAATTCCGCACCGCCACCAGCGAGATCAAGAACCCGGACGGTTCGGTGGTGTTCCGGCTGGAGAACATCGAGGTTCCGGCCGCGTGGAGCCAGGTGGCAAGCGATATCCTGGCGCAAAAATATTTCCGCAAGGCCGGCGTTCCTGCCCGCCTGAAACGGATCGAGGAGAATTCCGTCCCCTCATGGCTGTGGCGCTCGGTGCCTGATGAAAAGGCGCTGGCAGAGTTGCCGGAAGAAGACCGCTACACCTCGGAGACCGAAGCTCAGCAGGTGTTCAACCGGCTGGCCGGAACCTGGACCTACTGGGGCTGGAAAGGCGGCTACTTCAACACCGAGGAAGACGCCCGGGCGTTCTACGACGAGCTGTGCCACATGCTCGCCACCCAGCGTTGCGCGCCGAATTCGCCACAGTGGTTCAACACCGGCCTGCACTGGGCCTATGGCATCGACGGCCCCGGCCAGGGCCATTACTATGTCGATTTCGAAACCGGCAAACTGACCAAGTCGAAGTCGGCCTATGAGCATCCCCAGCCGCATGCCTGCTTCATCCAGTCGGTGGCGGACGATCTGGTCAACGACAACGGCATCATGGACCTGTGGGTGCGTGAAGCCCGGCTGTTCAAGTACGGCTCGGGTA
This sequence comes from Alphaproteobacteria bacterium, assembly GCA_024639035.1. Classification (GTDB taxonomy): domain Bacteria; phylum Pseudomonadota; class Alphaproteobacteria; order Rhizobiales; family Aestuariivirgaceae; genus JAHEJE01. The sequence continues at coordinate 1,190 of JAHEJE010000224.1, read as the reverse complement.
CCGGCTCCAACTTCTCCTTCATCCGCGGCGAGAACGAGCCGCTGTCGGGCGGCGGCAAGTCGTCCGGCCTGATGAGCTTCCTCAAGATCGGCGACCGGGCGGCCGGCGCCATCAAGTCCGGCGGCACCACCCGGCGCGCCGCCAAGATGGTGGTCGTCGACATCGACCATCCCGACATCGAGGCCTACATCGACTGGAAGGTGAAGGAAGAGCAGAAAGTTGCAGCCCTCGTCACCGGCTCGAAGATCGTCAAGCAGAGCCTGAAAGCCATCCTCAAGGCCTGCGTCAACTGCGAAGGTCCGGGCGATGACTGCTTCAACCCGGCGGCAAACCCGGCGCTGAAGCGCACCATCCGCGAGGCCCGCAAGGCGCACGTCTCCGACAACCTGATCAAGCGGGTCATCGAGTTCGCGCGCCAGGGCTTCAAGGACATCGCCTTCGACACCTACGACACCGACTGGGACGGCGAGGCCTACCGCACCGTTTCCGGCCAAAACTCCAACAACTCGGTGCGGGTCAACGACGCGTTCCTGCGCGCTGTCGAGAATGACAGTGACTTCGATCTGAAGTGGCGCCAGGCCACCGGCATCGCCAAGACCGTCAAGGCGCGTGCCCTGTGGGACCGCATCGGCGAAGCGGCCTGGGCCTGTGCCGATCCGGGCATCCAGTATCACACCACCATCAACGACTGGCACACCTGCCCGGCGGCCGGCGACATCCGCGCCTCCAACCCGTGCTCGGAGTACATGTTCCTCGACGACACGGCGTGTAACCTGGCCTCGCTGAACCTGTTGCAGTTCCGCGACAAGCAGACCGGCGAATTCGACACCGCAACCTTCGAACATTCGGTGCGGCTGTGGACCGTGGTGCTGGAAATCGCCGTCACCATGGCGCAGTTCCCGTCCAAGCAGATCGCCAAGCTGTCATACGACTACCGCACGCTGGGCCTCGGGTTTGCCAACATCGGCGGGCTGCTGATGACTGCCGGCATTCCCTACGACTCAGAAGAAGGCCGCGCCATTTGCGGCGGTATCAGCGCCATCATGACCGGCGTCGCCTATGCCACGTCGGCGGAAATGGCCGGCGAGCTGGGCCCCTTCCCCGGCTTCAAGCCGAACCGCGAGGCGATGCTGCGCGTCATGCGCAACCATGCCCGCGCGGCACGCGGCGAGCATGCCGGTTACGAGGCG
>JAHEJE010000223.1 GCA_024639035.1 Alphaproteobacteria bacterium | reverse complement strand
TCGCGCCGTCGGATGAACTCTGAAACAGGTTCGGCAGTTGAAAGCCGGATTGGGATTGCGGTTGGGCCGGTTCGTTGGTCGCAGGCTGCGGTGCCAGGACGATCGGGCCGCTGCCAGATGCGGGTTGCGAGGGAACAGGAGCGGGTTCCGGCGCAGGTGCGGGCGCAGGAATAGCCTGCGGTTGGGTGGTGGTTCTGGCGGCTATGCGGCGCGGTTTCCGGCGCGGCAGTGGCGGCGAACTCAACCTCGAAGTCGTTGCAGGGGCGGATACGGCCGGCTGGAGTGTAGTGCTTGAGGGCGTCTGAACGGTTCCGGCCGCAGGCTCAGACGCCTCGGTGGCTGCTGCCACCGCGCCTGCGGTTTGCGTCGGTGTTTCAGGCGGCGGCGGTAATCCGGCGATCGTCGATTGCTCTACGGCAGCTGTCTTGATCTGATTGACCGCTTCCTGGTCGGCGCGGCCCGAGTTTGCGGTCAACGTCGATGCGGTTGGGGTGACCGTGCCGGGATCGGTCATGGTCGCCACCGTCTGGTTCTGTCCCGGGCTTGTCACTGAACCCTGCTGGCCACTTGTCCCGGGCGGCGGCGGCAGTGGTAACGGCAACGGTTCAAGATCGGATTCGGACGGTTCCGGCGACGCTTGCGGCGTGACCGACGGCACCTGAGGCGCCTCTTCGGTCGGAACCACAGTCTCCGGCTCCAACGTTTCTTCACCCAGGATGCGGTCGTAGATCTTCTTGCGTCCGACGGGTTGGGTCGGCTGCGCCGGTTGGGCTGCTTGATCCGGCTCGCTCTTGACCGGCTGCTCCGGTGCCGTGATCACCGGAACGTTCTCCGGTGTGCTGGCCGTTCCGGTCGCTCCGGTGCGATAGAAATAGACCAGCGCACCGGCGATTGCCGCAACAGTCAGCAAGGCCAGGATGAGGATAATGGGCCCGCTGCCCGAGCGCCGCTCGTCGTCGTCTTCCTCGTCGGCAAAGGTGTCGTCGTAATCGCGGTAGGCGGCATTGTAATCATCGATGTTCGCCCGATTGCCCGGAGCCCGCGCCCGGCGGGTATCTTCAAAGACATCTTCGAGATCTTCATCGACATAATCGACCGGCCGGTTGCCGCGGGTCTGCAACGGTGGCGGCGGTGCGGCCCGCAGTGGCGGAGCCGATGGCGCTTGCAGGGGTGGCGGAGCCTGATGCGGCGCCGGAGCGGCGGTGGCAGAGGTCCCGCGCGGATAGACCGGACGGTTCCGTGACTGCAGCGGTGGCGCGTTCGACGCTACCGGCCCCGGTGCCGGCCGTTCTGCAGCTTCCGGATAGCCGTTCGATAACGTGGATTGGTGGTCGGTGGGCAACGTTGGCCGCATGACTGGCGGTGCAATGGAAGCCGCGGTCGGTTGAACTGGTGGCGCCGGCGGCGGCGGTGCCGGTGGTTCCGGCTCGGCCCGGGTTATCACCGGCGGTTCTGCTTCAGCCGGAGCCCTTGCCTCCTCAGCCGTTGCATCGTCGGTGAACTCTTCCGGTGCAAAGGTGAATTTTGGACGCGGCGGCAAAGCCTCTTCGACGGCGGTGGACGCGGTCGTGCTTTCCGCACCGTTCAACTGTTCGGCAGCATTTGTTTCGCCGTTGTCCTGTCTTTCCTCAACTTCCGGAGCCGTCACATTCGGATGGGGTGCGATTCTGACCGACTGCTGGACCTGCGCCGGCCGCCGGCTTGCAGCAAGACGCTGCTGGGCCAGGCGCTCGGCCGCTTCGCGCTGGGCGCGCAAACGGGCACTGAAATCATCCTGGGCAGCGGTCGTGATTTGGGCAGGCGCGGGAGTATCTGTCCGCGTCGGGGTCGGCGGCGGCGGAGCCGCAGGTCGTGCCGCTGCGGCGGGTGCTCCGGGCCGATTGCCGGGCAAAGGTGGTTTTACGGCAGATGGCCGCGGCGCCATCGGGGCCGGCCTGGCGACCGGCTGGCCGGCGCGCGGCGTTGGTTGTTCAGACGCGGGCCGCGGGCGCACCGCTGCACGCGGACCACCGTCATCAGACCGGGGCGCAGCAGGCGGCGGCGTTCGCTTTTCCTCGCGAAATTCCGCGGCGATTTTCGGCAGATCCTTGTTGATCCCCAACCGCTCACGCCAGTTCTGCTTGGCGCCGTCTCTGCTGCCGTCGGTAGTCTTACTCGAAGTATCGTTTTCCATTGACCGGTTGTCCGCTTTACATCTCCTCCACCGGCTTCACGCCGAGGATTCGTAGCCCATTGCCCAGAACATAGCGAATCACATGCAAAAATGCGAGCCGTGCGTGCGAAAGTTGCATCTGATCCTGCAAAATAAATCTCAATTGCGGTGATTCTTTGCCTCTATTCCACAGTGCATGAAAATCACTCGATAAATCATACAGATAGAACGCGATCCTGTGCGGCTCGAAACTTTGCGCCGCGGCTTCCAGGGCCTTGGGATATGCAGCGATGCGCCGGATGACGTCCAATTCTGCTTGATCGCCAAGTAATGAGAAGTCCGCATTCTTGAAGTAGTCCGGATCCGCCAAGCCCTCTTGGCCCAGTTCTTCACAAGCGTTACGCAGCACCGAGCAAATCCTTGCATGGGCGTACTGAACGTAGAACACCGGGTTGTCGCGCGACTGTTCCGTCACCTTTTGAAAGTCGAACTCCAGCGGCGCTTCGTTCTTGCGGTACAGCATCATGAAGCGCACGACATCCGACCCGACCTCGTCGACGACATCGCGCAGCGTTACGAAGTTGCCGGCCCGCTTGGACATCCTGACCGGCTCGCCACCGCGATACAGCTTGACCAGCTGACACAGTTTCACAACCGCCCTGGCGTCGCCGCCGGAAACCGCATGCATGACAGCTTCCAGGCGTTTGACATAGCCGCTGTGGTCGGCGCCGAGCACATAGACCATCTGCTTGAAACCACGCTCATACTTGTCGAGTGCGTAGGCGACGTCGGAAGCGAAGTAGGTGTAGGATCCATCGGATTTGACCAACGGCCGGTCGGTATCGTCGCCGTGCTCGCTGGAGCGGAACAGGGTCTGCTCGCGGTCCTCCCAATCGGCGCGCTCCTCGGCTGAAAGGCTTTTTGGCGGTTCAAGCCTGCCCTCGTAGACGAGCCCCCTGCCCCGCAATTCCGCCAGCGTCTTGGCCACTTTGCCACCGTCCTCGCCATGCAGAGCGCGTTCGGACGAAAAGACCTCCTGGCTGATGTTCAGTGACGCAAGATCGTCCCTGATCAGATCAAGCATCATCTGCGAGGTTTTCTCGCGCACCGGTTGCAGCCAGACGTCTTCCGGCTCGCCGATGAATGTCCGGCCATGCTCGCTGGCCAGCGCCTCGCCGACCGGAACCAGGTAATCGCCCGGATACAGGCCCTCGGGGACCTCGCCGATATCCTCACCAAGCGCCTGGCGATAGCGCAGATAGGCCGACCGGGCGAGGATGTCCATCTGGGCGCCGGCATCGTTGATGTAATACTCCGTGGTGACATCGAAACCGGTGACCCGCAGCAGCATGGCCAAAGCGTCGCCAAAGATCGCGCCGCGGCAGTGGCCGACGTGCAAGGGGCCGGTCGGATTGGCCGACACATACTCCACGTTCACCCGTTCGCCACCGCCGATGGTCGAGTGACCGTAGACCTCGCCGTCCCGCAGGGCCGAGGCCAGCACCTTCGGCCAGAAGGTCGCCGAGAGGGTCATGTTGATGAAGCCCGGCCCGGCAATCGTCATGGCCTCGATATCGGCGTTCTGCGACAACAGGGCGACCAGTTTCTCGGCAAGATCACGCGGTTTCGCGCCGGCCTGTTTGGCCAGCACCAGCGCCGCATTGGTAGTGACGTCGCCATGGGCGGCATCGCGCGGCGCCTCGACCACGACCCGCGAGCGATCGAGCCCTGCCGGCATTTCCCCGCGAGCGATCAGCTCGTCCAGCGCCGCTGCCACGGCGTCACCGAAATGTGCGAACAGGTTCATTTCGCTTCCAAGTACTGCATAGAATGATCAGGAATTGCCGCCGCCCGGCGAATTACCTGAAAAGCGGGTCTAGGTCAAACAGCCGTTTGTGCTGTTCGATGGCATAGCGGTCGGTCATGCCGGCGATGAAATCGCATACCTGGCGGGCAAAATCGCTGCTGTCGTCGGCATATCCATGCTCGCGCCAGCCCTCCGGCATCAGGTCGGGCTCGCTCATGTAGGCCTCATACAGGTCACGTACGACCCGCCTGGCGCGCGCCATGATCTGCTGCACCTTTGCATGTTCATACATCTTGCGGCGCAGGAAGGATTGCAGCACCCGGTTCTTCTCGGTCATTTGCGGCGAGAATGACACCAGGGGTCGGCCCAGGTCGCGCACCGCCTGGGCATCGGCCGGTTTGGCCCTTGCGGCCTGACGCGAGGTTTCCGCGACAACATCGTTGATCATCCACGACAGCACCCGGCGGGTGGTCTCGTGGATCAGCCGGCTGCGGTCGAGTTTCGGCCAGTTCTTCAGCGTATCGCTTAACGCCTCCCCGGCCAGCGGGATGTCGCCGAGGTCGATGATGTCGAACAGGCCAGCGCGCAGGCCATCGTCAATATCATGGGCGTTGTAGGCAATATCGTCGGAGATGGCCGCAACCTGCGCCTCGGCGGACGAATAGGTTGAAAGTTCAAGCGCGCCGATGTCGGCATAATCGGCCAATGCCGCCGGGATGCCGGCTTCGGCATAGCACCCGAGCGGGTTTCCGGCCGCGTCGGTCAGCGGCCCGTTGTGCTTGACCAGACCTTCGAGGGTTTCCCAGGTCAGGTTGAGCCCGTCGAAGGCGGCATAGCGGCGCTCCAACCGGGTGACGATGCGCAGCGACTGGGCGTTGTGGTCAAAGCCGCCGTACTCACGCATGCAGATATCGAGCTCGCGCTCACCGGCATGGCCGAACGGCGTGTGGCCGAGATCGTGGGCCAGCGCCAGGGCTTCGGTCAGGTCCTCATCGAGGCC
>JAHEJE010000222.1 GCA_024639035.1 Alphaproteobacteria bacterium | reverse complement strand
CGCGACCCGCGCGATGCCGTGCCGCAGCTCATCTGCTTTGCCATTCCGCTCGGCTGGATCCTCAAACCGGAAGATCGCGAACAGGGCCTGAGCATCGCCGTGTCGGACATCACCCGCATCCCGCCGGCCTCGGTCGACCCGACGGTGAAGAACTATCACTGGCTCGATCTGGTGATGGGCCTGTACGACGCTTATGAACGCGGCGCCGAGAACGTCGTGCTCACCGATGCCGAAGGCAACCTCGCCGAAGGCCCCGGTTTCAACATCTTCTCCGTCAAGGACAGCCAGATCACCACCCCGGACAGGGGCGTGCTGGAAGGCATCACCCGGCGCACGGCCATCGAACTGGCCGGCGAGCTGGGCATTGCGGTGCAAGAGCAAGCGCTATCGCTGGCCGCCGCGCGTGCCGCCGATGAAGTGTTCGCCACCTCCACCGCCGGCGGCATCATGCCGGTCACCCGCATCAACGGCGCGCCGGTCGGGGCAGGGGGCATGGGCCCCATCACCCGCCGCCTCATCGACGCCTACTGGCAAAAACACACCGACCCCGCCTGGTCGACTGCGGTTGGCGATCTTGCCTGAGAAGGGCCGCGAAGCGGAAGCGTCAGCTATCGGGCCGGCTGACCTGCTGACGCATAGGCTTCCACCAGGCTTGGCGAATCCTCGCAGCGCGTGCGCGGCAAATCGTCGAGCACCTCATGCCAGGGCATGGCGCTTTCCACGCCCAGGTGATAGGTCGGGACGACGCCTTCCGGCTTGTCCAGGCTGGCTGTGAACATCAAGATCCAATGGGTCCACCTGCCGATCACGCCGCGGTAGAACAGGGCCGAACCGCAATCGGCGCAAAACCCCCGTTCAGCGATTTCAGATGAGCGATAGATCTTGGGTTCGCCATGTGTGAACCGCAATGCTTCGCTCACAAACGTCGTTCCGGCAATGACCGGCGCACCGGAAAACCTTTGGCACATCCGGCAATGGCAATACATTGTCCCCAATTCGGGTTGGTCGATTTCATAGCGCACGGCCCCGCACAGGCAGCCGCCGGTAATCAGCGTATCGGTCTCGGCCGGCTCGTCTATGAACGGCCTGAATGCCGCGCGTGCCGCCGGACTGGAGGCATCCGGGCTGTAATGAAACGCCCGCACCGGTTTGGCGATGTTCTTGACCTTGTGGGCGCCCAGATCGTTGAATGTCTGGTCGATCTCGCCGTCGACCTGGGCAAACACCGGCAGCGATACGCACACACCGCCCGGCTCGGCCAGTTGCTCAAGCCGCGCCGCCACGTTGATGCCGTCACCGTAGATATCATCGCCGGTGACCAGAATTTCTCCAAGGTTGATGCCGATGCGGAACTTGAGCTGCCGGTCATCCGGCACGCCCTCATTGCGCTTGACAATACTGTTCTGAATGGCGATGGCGCACTCGACCGCGTCGGTGACGCTTTTGAACTCGACCAGAATGCCGTCACCCATCAGCTTGACGATGCGGCCGCGATACTGGCCGATGGTCGGGTCGATCACGGCGAACCGGTGTCCCTGCAATGCGTGCAGGGTGCCCGCTTCATCCTCACCCATAAGACGGCTGTACCCGGCCACGTCGGCAATCAGAATGGCCGCCAGCCGCCGTTCGATCTTGTCTCGGGTCATTTCAGCTCCACCTCTATGAACGCATATTCGCCGTCGTTGGCGTTGATCACGTCGTGCTCTACGCCTTCGGAGCGAAAATACGGCACGCCTGTCTTCATCTCCGCGAAGGTCTCGCCGTCCTTGGTCACCAGCTTTACTGTGCCGTCCATCAGCGGCACCACGACATAGTCGTGGCCGTGCCGGTGCCAGCCGGTGCTGTCGCCCTTGCCGAACCGCCACTCGGTGACGATGACCTTGTCGTTGTCGATGAATACCGTTGCTTTGGCCGTGCCTGCCATGGGGTTTCCTCCAGATTTCCGGCGCCGTGCCGCCGGATGCCGGCGTTGCGATGTTGCACCACGTTTATAACTCCTTAACCGACTTTGGCGAATTTAGGGAGTGCGTCCGCAGTGCGGGGGCAGTCCAGTCAATGCGGGCCAGGAAACCGAGATGCCTCAAACCGACGGCGGTCAAGCAGCAGGTGCAACCGGCGGCGCCGGCACGACCGCGCGCTGGCCGCGCATTCACCTGATATATTTCGTTCTGGCGGCATTCGACCTGATCGCCGTTGCCGCCGGCCTTTACCTCGGCCACCAGGCGATCTCGATCTACAACGATTCCGTGACCCGCCACGAGCGCTGGTCGGCCCTGTCGAGCAGGGTCAACGACCTGCAGGCGCTGGCAGGCGAAATCGAATACGCCGGCACCAACGCCTTCAACACCGGCAATCTGGTGGCCAACAAGGCCAAGCTGGACGACAGTACACGGCAGTTTCAGGCGGCCATAGCCGACATCCGCTATACCATCTTCGAAGGCGCGCACTCGCCCTTCGACCGCAAGCAGGTGCACAAGAACCGCTCGGCACAGAAGCTGAGCGGACTGTTCAGCAAGGCAACGCTCGAAGTCGACCAAATGGCCGGGTCCGCGGCCAATATGATCGCCCTGCTTGAGGCCCGCAACAGGTTTGCTGCCAAGTTTCCCCTGGCCAACATGCAACTCGGCCGCGACGCCCTGCTGCAGACCTATGGCCAGATCCAGAAACAGTTCCGCGCCGCCAATGCAGCCGCCGTCAACAGTGAAAAACACGTACTGACCGGGCTCGAGAAGTATGAAATCATGATCGGCGCGATGATCGTCATCATGGTCTTGTGCGTGGCGACCTACGGCCACGTCATCGGCCGGCTGGTCAAGCGCAAGTACCTGGAACTCGAGGCGGCGCACGCCGATACCCAGGCTTTTGCCGCCGAGCTCGAAACCGCAAACATCGAGGTGACCGCGCTCAACGCCTCGCTGGCCGAGAACATCACCCAGCTCCACCAGGCCCAGGACGACATCATCCGCAAGGGCAAGATGGCCCAGCTCGGCCAGCTGACCGCAACCGTCGCCCACGACCTGCGCAACCCGCTTGGCGTGGCCAAGACCGCGGCCTACCTGCTTGAGCGCAAGTACGGCGGGACGGACCCGAACATCGGCAAACAGCTCACCCGCATCAACACCGGCATCGAACGCTGCAACACCATCATCACCGAGTTGCTCGACTTCACCCGCACCAGCGAGGTCAACCTGGAGGACGTTGCGCTGGATAAGTGGCTGCTGCAGCTGGTCCAGGATCAGGCCGGCGGCCTTCCCGCCGAACTGGCCATCGAATGCGTTCTGGGGCTCGGCGACAAGGCCGTACCGTTCGATCAAAGCCTGATGCAACGCGCCGTGATCAACTTTCTCAGCAACGCCAAGGAGGCCCTGCTCGGCAAGGGCGATGTGAAACCGGAGGTCGAGACGGTCAACCCCAAGGTCGTCATCGGCACCCGGCTGTCCGAGCGCGGCGTTGAGCTTTATGTGCGCGACAACGGGCCGGGCATGAGCGAGGAGATGCTGGAAAAGGTGATGCAGCCGCTGTTCACCACCAAGAAATACGGCGTTGGCCTCGGGTTGCCGGCGGTCGAGAAGATCTTCGACCAGCACGGTGGCGGCATCGAGATCGTCAGCACCGCGGGCAACGGAACCTGCGTCACCGGCTGGTGGCCGCTCGCAACCACCGGCGAGGGCGCATTGCATTCAGAGCCGATGAGCGTCGAGATGAGCGCGTAGCTTTTTCAAGACCGGCAAGGCCCCGGCCAGGTCACCGGCGGACACCGCGGCCAACACATCATCCAGTTGCGGCACTACGGACTGTTTGCAGCGCTTGTGCATTTCCCGGCCCGCCGGCGTGATGCTGACCAGCTTCATGCGGCCGTCGCTGTCATCGGGACGAATGTGCACCAGGCCGCGTGCTTCGAGCCTTTGCAGGGTGTTGGTCATCGCCCCCTTGGTCACCTGGAAGGCCGCGGCCAGACGCGCCGGGCTCCACTCGCCGCCGAGCCGCACGAAATGGTTGAGCACGGTGAATTGCGCCATCTTCAGTCCGTCCGGCAGCCGCCGTTCAAGCTGATTGCGCGCCAGTTGTTCGATGATGCCGATCTCGGTGAGAACGTCAAACGCCAGTCGTTGCCCGGATGGTTTCACGTCTGCGTTTCCCTGACCCTAGTCGCCAGCGGCCAGCGTGGCGATGCGCCAACCGGCTTGCCGTAGCCCAGCCTTGCCAGCATCTGCACCGTGTGCCCCGCGCCGCCGCTCAGGTGCTCATGCACCGATGTGGAGAACGGTACCATTGCCGGGTATTCCTGCAAAGCCTGGCTCATCGGCTGCATGGCCAGCCCCTCGGCGCTGGTCTGTAGGGCGATGCGCATATAGGCCCGGCCGGCCTCGATCTGCGCCCGGCGGCTGTTGCCGGCGGTGTTGATCCACACGAATGCCATGGCTGTCATCGCACTTTGCTCGGCCATGTCGATGCCGATCTGGAATGCCCGCGATGTCGGATCGGCGAGGCTCTTGCGGTTCAGGACACCAATCAGGCTCAGGGCCTCCAGAAACGCACCGCCCAGCGAAATACCGTCGGGATTGCGCTCGATCTCAGATCGGCCGATGCGCATCAGATCGACGCTTTCCTGAAACGCCTCCGGGTCGCGGATTTCCGCCACCAGGGCATCTCTGGTCAACACCTGCAGGTCTTCAAGCTGTTTGCCGTGGTTCGCAGTGCCGACCACGACGGAGCGGCTGGCCGCGTTTCGGATGCGCACCAGGCTGGGTTTACCCACCTTGCGCCCGGTATCATAGGGCTCGCGGTTTGTGTGGCGGCTCAGAACCTGGGCAAACAGGGCATCCTTGCTCAAGCCGGGATGCTTGGTCAGCTTCAGAACGGCAATCGGCTTGCTGTCCAGGCCATCCACCGGCTCGCCGTCGGGAAAGTAGGTCATGCCGGCGAGACATCCTTGCTCGGCGGCGGCGATCGCGAACAACTCGATAAAACA
>JAHEJE010000221.1 GCA_024639035.1 Alphaproteobacteria bacterium | reverse complement strand
AGACCGGCGGCCGGGTCGAAACCCTGGGTGCTGTTCAGGCCGTCGGTGAGTTCGCGCAGGCGCGCCGAATAGCCGGCAGCACCGCTCTGATTGTAGAGATAGGCCGCGCCCGCAATACCGCCATCGCGAAGCCTCAAGGGATCGCCGCCCTGGCCGGGATCGACCGCGGCATTGATCGAGATATCGCCGGCCAGACCGGTAAGCACGGTGCCGGCCGGTGGCAGACCCGGTCCGCCGGAGTAGGTGAACAACCCGGTTGCCTCAGGCAAGGTTGCGGGTATCGATTGATCGGCTTCGGCAAAGATCTCTATCAAACCGCGCGCAACCTCATCGAGGTGACCCTGGACCTGCGGTGCCAGATCGTCGCGCAGCCGCGCCAGGCCCGCCAATCGGCCTTCGCGCAGTGGCATTGGAGCATTGCTGCCGGTCACCGCCACACCATCGACGAGAACCGCACCGCCAATGGTGCCGGGTTGATAGATCAGCGTCGGCTCGAAGTCGACCGGCCGGGCGATTTTCTCGAACAGGGTCACACCGCTGTCGGTATAGATGACCATGTCGTCATCGCCGCGCACTGCCGTGCGAATGCCGATTTCCTCCGACAGCTGGGTCAGCAGATTGTCGCGCGCATCGAACAGGTCGTTACGCGCCGGATCCTCGGCCCGCATGGTTGTGATCGCGGTGTTGACTTCCTCGAACTGCCCGAGCAGCCGGTTGATCCGGTCGACCGAACTGGCCATCGCCGCATCGGCCTCGGCCCGCACCTGCTGAACCGACCCGCTTGCCGCGTTGAGGCCATCGGCCAGTGCCGTGGCCCGCGCCACCGCCGTAGCGGCCAGGGCGGCGTCATGCGGCGCATCGGCATAGAGCTGCAGCGCATTTTCAAGATCGGTAACAAGTGCGCCCGGCGACTGGCCGAATGCCGGGTCGTCGTAGATACGCTCCAGTGCATCGAGGCCATCGCTGATCGCGCCGCGCGAACCCTGCGACGAGGAGGTATTGAGCAGACTGGCAAACAGCAGCAGGTTCTGGTCGCGGGTAACGGTGAACAGACGCGAGCCGCCGCCCGGCGCCGTCACCGGATAGGCGCTGCGCCGGACGTAACCCGGGTCTTCGGCACCGGCAATGTTGCGTGACACGACCTCGGTCTGCGCCGACACCGTTGTCAGCGCCGATTTCGCGATATTGTATCCGACCGAGAGTGACATTTACGCTAACTCCAACACCAACTGCTCCACCCTATCTCGCCAGATTCACGAGAACGTCGAGCAACTCCGAACCGGTCTGGAATACCCGCGAGTTGGCGGTTTAGCCGCGTTGCGCTTCGATCACCGTGGTCAACTCGCTGGCCAGATCGACGGTCGACTCTTCCAGCGCTCCAGCGACGATGGCGCCGAACCCGACCTGGCCGGCAATGCCGATCTGTATATCGCCGGAGTCCTGGGTGGTCTGGAACACGTTTCCGGTCATCGGACGCAACCGATCGGGGCTTTGCACCGTGGCCAGTGGGATCTGGTAGACCGCAACCCGTTCACCATTGTCGTACGAGGCATAGACCATGCCATCGCTGCCGATTTCCAGCAGATCGATGCCACTCGGTGCGTTGCCGTCGACAGTCGCCTCCAGGACCGTGTAGTCCGCGGCAAGCTGGCTCGCATCCGACAGATCCAGGATCATCGGCTGCCCGTTCGGAATGGCGATGGTCATCGAGGTCGGGCTGCCGCCGGTCAAATCGCCGGTGGTCGGGTCAAAGGTCAGCGTATCGGTCACCAGTGGCCCGGCGGCGTATGGAAAGGCCCCCGAGGGTGCCGCATCGGCACGGTCGTAGACAGCGATCTCCCATGTCTCGGACGCGGTCTTGGAAGCGTATATGTCTAGGATGACCTCATTTCCGAGGTTGTCGTAGGCGACCAGGGACGTCTTGCCGGTGAACTCCGCGGTTGCCGCGTTCGCCGAAGGCAGGTCGGCGGGTGCAACCAGGGCTGCATTCGAGGGGTAGTTGACCTGCAGCACGCCCTGGGTTGAGGCATTGGCCTCGAGCGCGACATCAAACACACTGACCCTTTCGAGTCCGGCAAAGCCGTTGGCGACAGATGCCGTGATCCCGTTGTTCACCGGATAGCCCATAAGATAGTAACCGGCGGAATTGACCAGTTCGCCATCGGCATTGGGCACGAACGCCCCGGCCCTGGTCAGCGTCGAGGCGCCACCTTCATCGGAAACGACGAAGAAGCCTTCTCCGGTGATGGCAAGATCGGTGACTGAGGAGGTATATTCCAGACTGCCCTGGGTGCTGATTTCGTTGCGGACATGGGTAATGACGCTGCCCGAACTGATATGTCCGGTACAGCTTTCCGGAATCAGCGACGAGAACTGCGTTGAGGTCCGCTTGTAGCCGGTCGTGTCGGAATTGGCGATGTTGTCGGCGCTGCTGGCAAGCCGTGCGGCCTGGGCATTCATCCCCGATACACTGGTTCTCAAGACACCGTTGAAACTCATTGGACCTGTCTCCGTTCGTCGCTAGCAATCACGCATCCAACAGACCACGCCCAGCTTGCGCCGGACTGGAACCGGTCTGCTGCGACCCTGCGCTAGCGACGTCCAGGCAATAACCGAGATAGCGTTTCGAGCTGATCGGATCGTAACCAAGGCGGGTCCGCAGCTTCTTGCGCAGCTTCGAGACGTGGCTCTCGATCACGCTTTCGCAGACATTCTCATCGAAGATGCCGTAGACCGAGGCAAACAATTGTCCCTTCGACACCCGGCGGCCGCTGTTCTGCGCCAGATATTCCAGAATCCGCCGCTCGCGTCGCGGCAGCGGCAGCGGTGTGCCGGCAACCTCGGCATCGCGGCCGTCGAAGAACACCCTGAGCTCACCGCTGACCAGACTGCGGCTGTCTTCCTGCATGCCGCGCCGCATGATCGCAGCGACCTTGGCCAATATCTCTTTCACGTGGATCGGCTTGCGCAAGACATCATCGACGCCGGCGGCGAACCACCGCAGCACCTGATCGAGACCCTCGTTTTCGTTGAGCACGATGACCGGTGCCGAAGACCGGTTCTTGATCAGCTTGGAACACACGCGCCGCTGGTCGCAGGCACCCAGCAGGAACGCCTCGACGGCATCCATTTCCGTGTCGGGCACCGCCGCCACCCAGTCCCTGAAGTCCTGCGAGGCAAATCCGGCCGTCGTTACGCCTTCTCTGGCAAATCCCGATTCATAGCCCTTGGTTACGATCTCACGGTCATCAACAAGAATGTACACCGCTCACTCCTTTGCTGAGGTGGTTATTGTCGATACGCAGGGACACCACAGACCTACACGTAATACGTGCTTTAAACCGTTATGTACTCGTTTTAGTTGTTGTCCCGTTAACAATCCCTTAATGCGCGCACGGCCGGGGCGCGGCGCGACCGCACCCGCAACCCCCCATCAACGACGGGCAAGACGGCGATCTGCTCAGTCGAAAAGACGGTAACTATTTGCAGAATTTCCGGGAGTTTCGGGTCCATTTGCCGAACCCGCTGGCGACCAGATTGGCGATCACCGCGCAGACATAACGCTTCTGTGCCGGGTCATTGTTGGGTCCGGCGTGATAGCGCGCCACGGCCATGGTCCAACTGCCCTCGCGCAACCTGAGCTTGCGTAGAAACCTCGCCGCGTAGGCAACATTGCGCTCGGGATCGAACATGTCCCCAAGCGTCGCAAAGGCCTGGCGATGGTAATGGTGATTGATCTGCATGCAGCCGATATCGATCAGCTTGGCGCCCCGGCGCCGCGCCGCCCTGAAGATGCCGATGGCTTCGCTGCGGCTGGCCGCAAACCGGCTCTTGCCCTCGATGTTGAGGGCGTGCGGATGCAGGCTGCCGCGCCGTCCGGTCTCGGTCAGCCCCACGGAATAGAGAATGCCAAGCGGAATGCCGTAGGCTCCGGCATAGCGCTGCATGTGGCGCTCGCACACCTTGCCCTTGTCATGAAGCGGCTGCGCCCCGGCCTCAGATGTAAACAGCATCAGGCTCGCCGCCACCGCGGTCAGAGCCCTGCGGATCCTCGCCATCCCGGTGGGCGAATGCCCGGGTGTTCTCGGTTTGCTGTCGCTGATGGTCATTGCCCTGCCTGTCCTGTTGCGCTGGAGAGTTGCCGAACTGTTGCGGATCTGCGCCGGCAGACACCGCGCCTGGCCCGGAAGCCGGCAACGTCGGGCCGGGTAGCAAGGCGCGCTCCGGTTCGATGATCTGCACCGCAACCGCATCCGGCTGCGTCCCCGACAGCTTGAGAACCCGCATCAGCGACGCGCTGTCGAGTTTCAGCGTCTCGGCGGTGGCCGCCCGGTCCGGCATGATGCGGACCTCCATGCCCTCGGCACGCCGCGACAGGTGCACCGTGACGGTGCCCAGATGCGCCGGCTCAAGGCGAATGATCACCCGCCGCGCGGTTGCCGGCGCCGGCATGTCCGCACCGGGATCGACGATTCGTACCTGGCCGGCAAACGCTTGTGACAGCGAAGACGAAGCCGTTGTCCTGGCTCCTGGCGCCGTCATCTGTGGTTGACCCGTTTCTGTGGTGCTGTCAAAGCCGGCCCGCATCGGTGCGACCTCGCGATCCGACAGCACAACGCCCGAGCGCACTGCAACCGCCCGTGCTGCGGTATCGGCCGCCGGCGCCGGGCTGGCGCGTTGCGAGATCACATCGGGCTCGACCTTGGCCTCACCCAGCGTGGCCGGTGCCGGGCCGGTCAAAGACTGCCCGTCACGCGCCGTTTGCAGCTGCGCCGGTCGGCGCTCAGCTTTTCGGTCGTCGCTGGCATGCGGCGCAACCGGTTGTTGCGGTCGCGACACAACTGCCGGCACGCCTGCTGATCGCGGCGCAGTCCACGCCCCGTCACGCCGCACCGCGCCGTCATCCTCGCCCGGCGCCGCAACCGCCACAGCCGGTCCTGCAACCGACCCGGCAGCGGCATCCGGCACCATCTTCTGCGGCGCCGGTACCGCAACCGCAAT
>JAHEJE010000220.1 GCA_024639035.1 Alphaproteobacteria bacterium | reverse complement strand
ATATTCAGATGTCGGGAATCCCGACATCTAGATGTCGCCTAAGCCGACAACTGGAAGTCGGCTTTCCCGACACAAATAAGATACAGGGAACAATATTCAGAGATTAAGATTCAGGCTCTTTTCTATAAAGAAGGAAGGGGCCAACACGGCATAGAATAATGCCGGAAGCAGTTCAGCTTGGTTGAGTTGCTGAAGCGTGAAATTTTGCGACTATAGCGCGACTAATATTGAATGTGATGATGGTAAATATATAATTTCAAACAATTTTTTGGTTTAATGGCGTAAGACTCAAAATCTGTTGCCCGCAAGGGCGTGCTGGTTCGAGTCCGGCCAGGGGCACCATCGCAACACCTCCAAAAAATGCGCTAGCCGTTCCCGTTGAACTCTTTCAGGCGTTCACAGCTTTGCCATGATCAGTCCATAGTGTGTAGTGACTGGATCGGTGGGCGCGCGGGTTTGTACTGCTAGGTAACAAGGGAACGGCAATGCGCTTTGTTTATATGTTCATATGTGTCGCGCTGGCATCGTTTGTGTTGGGGGCAACCGATGGTCCTGCAAGGGCTGAAATCGCCAATCGCGAGGGTTGGGTGGTCATGCCGACCAGCCATGGCTATGTCGGCCTGGTCGACCGGGTCAGCGAGGCGGCGCGCAACAACGGTTTGGGCGTGGTGTCGCGGGCTTCGGCGACGGTGGGGGCCAAGAAGCTGCTCAACATGACAATCCCGGGCAACATGGTCATCGGTTTGTATCATCCCAATTTTGCCGTCAGGATGCTGGACGCAAGTATAGCCGCCGGCATCGAGGCGCCGATCCGGGTTTATATCACCGAGAATTCGAACGGCACTGCAACACTGTCCTACAAGACGCCGTCAAGCGTATTTGCCCCGTACATGGATGAAGGCGGCAGCGCACTCGCCGAGTTGGCCAAAGAGCTGGATGCGCTGTTCGCGGCAGTTGCCAAGGATGCAGCCGGGCAGTAGCTATTTTGCCTCGATGGAGAGAATGTAGGACAGCAGATCGTTGATCTGGGCCGGTTCGAGTTCGAACTCGGGCATGTCCGGGTGGCCGACCGTGATGCCCTCGGCGAAAGCTTCATACAAGGCATTGAGCGGGTAGCGCGCCGATAACTCGCGCAATGGCGGTGCGTCCTTCTGGGTGCTTTCGTCCGATGCCGATATTGCATGGCACTGGACGCAGTTGGCCCGGGCGAATGCGGCGCCCTTGCCGATATCGCCGGTGATTTCGTCGGCCGCGGCGGCGGCGAGCCCGGCCGAGAAGGCCAGTATGGCCAGGGCTTTAATCGTCCTTTTGATCATCATCATCCTCGAGAATGCGTACGGCAGCGCCGTCGAGATCGTCGAACTGGCCCGATTTCAGGGCCCAGATGAATGCCACCAGGCCAACCGCGCCGAGGAACAGGGCGACCGGGATGAGTATGATCAGGCCATTCATGGTTTTGCTCCGGGCTTTGGCGGCCGGCCGAGGGGTGTCAGGCGCAGGCGCATGGCATTTCCGGTCACGATGAGCGAAGAAGATGACATGGCGATGGCCGCGACCAGCGGCGAGGCGAGGCCGGCGACGGCAATCGGCACGGCGATCAGATTGTACAGCGCCGCGATGGCGAAATTCTGCTTGACCAGACGAGTGGCGGCGCGGGCGGTGCGATAGGCGGTGACAACGCTGGACAGGCGATCGCCGAGAAACACCAGGCCGGCGGCGGTGCGGCCGATGTCGGATGCTGCCGACGGAGCCATCGAGGCATGGGCGGCGGCAAGCGCCGGAGCGTCGTTGATGCCGTCTCCGACCATCAGAACCCGCTCGCCGGCGTTCTCCAATGATGTAATGTAGGCGGCCTTGTCCTGCGGCTTCCAGCCGGCCCGGTAGAGATCGACGCCGACGGTTTCAGCAGTCTGCCGCACGGCCGGCTCTCGATCTCCGGACAGGATGACGGTGCGAAGCCCGAGCGCCTTGAGCCGGGCCACGGTGTCGACCGCATCGTCACGCAGTTCGTCGTTGAAGGTGAAAACCTTGACGGCCGACCCTTCGACGGCCAGGCACAACTCGGCCTGGGCATGTTCGTCGCCGGCCTCGAAGCCGACCCACTCGCGGCTGCCGATGCGCACCGTCTTGCCTCCATGTCGGGCACTCAGGCCGAAGCCGGGCACTTCACGGATGTCGTCAAGGTGGTGTGCAACGATACCGCGTTCGCGCAGGACCCGGTGCAACGCCCGCGACAGGGGGTGGCTCGAATGCATCGTCAGCCCGGCGGCGACCGCCAGGGCCTCGGTCGAAACCGGCGGCAGGTTGTCGAGCGTCAGGTTGCCCTTGGTCAGGGTACCGGTCTTGTCGAAAATCACCGTGTCGACGGCTGCCAGGCGCTCCAGCGCTGCGCCATCCTTGACCATGATGCCGGCCCGCATCAAGACACTGCTTGCGACCACCTGGACCACTGGAACCGCAAGCCCGAGGGCGCATGGGCAGGTGATGATCAGGACGGCAATTGCGGTGAGTGCCGCGGCGTGCCAGCCGGTGCCGGCGGCCAGCCATGCAGCAAAGGTCAGGGCGGCCAAAACATGCACCAGAGGGGCATAGATGCGCGCGGCCCTATCGGCCAGACGCACGAAACGGGCCTTGCCCTGCTCGGCGGCCTCCATCAGCCGCACGACCTCGGCAAGGAAGGTGTCGTCGCCGGTCGCCGTCACCCTGATTTCGACCGGCCCGGTCAGGTTCATGGTGCCCGCTTCGACCGCAGCGCCTGCAGCGATCGGTTCCGGCGCTGCCTCGCCGGTGACGATCGAGCGGTCGAGATCGCTGGTGCCAGCGGCGACCAAACCGTCGGCCGGCACCCGTTCGCCGGCGGCCACGGCGACGATCATGCCGGGGCGAATGTTCGCCATGTCGGTGAAGCGGCGGGCGCCATCGGAGTCGATGACGGTGGCGCCGCGGGCGTTGAGCGACAGCAGCTGGGTCACCGCGGAATGGGCGCGGGCACGCATCATGTGGTCAAGGGTGCGGCCGATCAGCAGGAAGAACAGCAGCATGACGGCGGCGTCGAAGTAGGCATGCGGGCCACTGGTCATGGTCTCGTGCAGAGACAGCGCGGCGGCCAGGATCACGGCCAGCGATATCGGCACATCCATGTTGAGCTGCCGGGCGCTCAGGGCTCGGGCGGCGGAGCGCACGAACGGGCGGGCGGAAAAGGCGATGGCCGGCAGTGCGATCAAGGCCGAAATCCAGTGGAACAGGTCGCGGGTGGCGGCATCGGCGCCCGACCAGACCGAGACCGACAGCAACATCACGTTGGCGGCGGCAAAGCCGGCAACTGCGGTGGCTATCAGCAACTCGCGGCCGGCGCCGGCCTGTTTGGCGGCAGTTTCGCTCGAGAACGGCCGGGCATCGAAGCCCAATTGCTCGACGGCACCGATCAGGTCGTGCGGCCCCGTGGTGGTCTCATCCCAGTCGAGGGCCAGGCGTTTGGTGGTCAGGTTGACCCGGGCGGTCCGAACGCCGGGATGGGCGTTGAGATGCTTTTCGATGCGCGAGATGCAGCCGGCGCAATGAATGCCCGGCACCAGCAGGTCGATATGGGCGCTGCCGTCCGGATTGCGGCTGACCCAGGCTGAGTAGTCGTTTGCCGGCGGTTCGACGGCTGACGCAAGTTCGGCGATTTCACGGGCCGCGGCCAAGGCTCAGCCCTCCGGCTTGACGATGAAGCGAAACACCTGGCGGTAGGTCTCGCCGGCCGGCGATGTTGCCAGGACATCGGCCTGCCATTGTCCGGGCACGAGGTCGACAGTTGAAACGTAGCCGTCGGCGACGGTCGGCCGCAGGGTTATCTGCTGATTGCTATGCTCGTGAGCCGGAACGGAGATATCCGCCACGACGGTCAAATGCGTGAGGGGTGCGCCGGCGGCATCGGCGATGACGATCGCCAGTTTGCCCTGGCTATGCTGCAGGCGACTTGTCCAGCCAAGCGCTGCCTGCTCGCGTGCGGCCTGCAGTTTGGCATTGTATTGCTGACTGGCGACGTAGCTGTTGGGGACGACAAGTCCGGTCCAACTGCCGGTGGCGACGATTGCCATGAGCAGATTGACGGCAATGATAACGCCGAAGAATGCCAGCATGAGGAACAGCATGTGGCGGCCGGTGAACTGGCGTTGCGCGCTTGCCGGGCGGAGGGTCATTGATCGCCGCTCCCGTCGGGTGCTGCAAACGAACTGGTGTAGCCGGATGTTTCACCGTCGTTGCCTTCAACAATGGTGAAGCTGATGTCGCTGTGATTGGACTTGAGCTCATCGGGGGCGACACGCACGTAAACCTTGATAGAGTGGACCTTGTCCGGTTCGACGTCGAGCACCAGCCTGTCAGTTGGTTCGGCATCGGAACCGGCAATGGTCATCAAGGCGCCGTTGAGGCCGGACAGACTGAGTGTGAATTGGCGCGGCTCGGCGCGCATGTTGGCGATCTTCACGGTGTAGCCGTTGCGGATCGAGCCATCGGACAGCTTGACGTACTGCGGGTTGCGGTCGTGCAGGACCGAGATGTCGGACCTGTCGCGCACCGCCAGCGAATAGGCCATGGCAAGGCCGATCATTCCCCACACGGCAACATAGATGAAGGTGCGCGGACGGATGAACGAGCGCCAATGGGTCGGCGCTTCAACGCCCTTGATATTGGAGGCATAGTCGTTGAGCGTGGCATAGGAGATCAGACCACGCGGTTTGCCGATCTTGTCCATCACGCCATCGCAGGCATCGATACACAGCGCGCAGGTGATGCACTCGACCTGCTGGCCGTCGCGGATGTCGATACCCTGCGGGCATACCGCCACACACAGGTTGCAATCGATGCAGTCTCCGGCTGGAACTGCATCGGCTTTCTTGCGCGCCTTGTGGCCACCACGGGGCTCGCCGCGCCAGTCGTTGTATGTCACGACAAGGGAATGCTCATCGAGCATGGCAGCCTGAATGCGCGGCCATGGGCACATGTAGGTGCAGACCTGCTCGCGCATGAAGCCAGCGAAAATGTAGGT
>JAHEJE010000219.1 GCA_024639035.1 Alphaproteobacteria bacterium | reverse complement strand
TCAGAAAGACGCCGCCGGCTTTATCAAGCTGAATGCTCTGCGGCTGCGGACTTTGGCGGCGCGGCGGCAACGATCCTAGAATGCGGTGCCGACATGCTGCTGCACCAATGTGACAATTATCGGGTCCGGCTTGGCGAAGGTGGAGACAGGGCGATCGGTCTGTTGGCATTTGGCGGCGTTGGCCTGGGAATGGGCGGCATCCAGATCGATGAATTCAAGACCGCCAGCTCAGGGCGAGCATGCGTTGCATTTATCAATGACCTTCAGCGCAGTTGGTGGAACAGCGGGGGGTTCGAGGATATTGTCGATGTATGCATAGAACAGCTCCGCGCGCGGGGCTGCCGTAAGGTCTATTCCGTGGGCAACAGCATGGGCGGGTGCGGCGCGCTTCTGGCGTCGCATGTGAGCAAGGAAGTCTCCAGGGTCTATGCTTTTACGCCTCAGGCCATCCCGTATCACGATGAACGGTGGACTGCATACACGCAGGCCATTGAGACGATCAGGTGGCCGGACTTCAGTGCACTTGAGGTCTGTGCAGATCACAAGGTGTTCTTTGGCGTTCGTGCGCCGCGAAATCCGGACTTCCGGCAAATGAAGTCGTTTCAGGACAATGGCAAGAACGTTGTTTTCGTGGATGGCGCCAAGCACAACGTTCCCAAGGCGCTGAAGCAGGAGCAGAAGTTCGGAAGCCTGATGTCGGCCTTCTTTGCCGACTGAGTATCGCCGGCAACATGCGCTCAGGCTGCCGACCTAATCCTTTGCAATCGCCCCGCCAACGCGCTACATGCGGCGCAGTTTCTCATTCATCGATAAATCGGTACGCCACATGTCCCTGCGCAACATCGCGATTATCGCTCATGTCGATCATGGCAAGACGACACTGATCGACCGGCTGCTGGCTCAGTCGGGCGCCTTTCGGGACAATCAGAAGGTTGCCGAGCGGATCATGGACTCCAACGATCTGGAGCGTGAGCGCGGCATCACCATCCTCGCCAAGGCGACGTCGATCGAGTGGAACGATACCCGCATCAACATCGTCGACACCCCCGGTCATGCGGATTTCGGCGGCGAGGTCGAGCGCATTCTCAACATGGTCGATGGTGCGGTTCTCCTGGTCGACGCGGCTGAAGGCCCGATGCCGCAGACCAAGTTCGTGCTCGGCAAGGCGCTGAAGATCGGCCTGAAACCGATCGTCGCGATCAACAAGATCGACAAGCACGACGAGCGCCATGTCGAAGTCGTGAACGAAGTTTTCGACCTGTTCGCGGCGCTCGATGCGAGCGACGAACAGCTCGACTTCCCGATCCTCTACGGTTCGGCCAAGGACGGCTGGATGTCCGACAAGCCCGGCGGACCGAAACAGACCATGGCGCCGCTGTTCGACCTGGTGCTCGAGCATGTGCCGGAGCCGGCCATCGAGGACGGGCCGTTCCGCATGCTGGCCACCACCATCGAAGCCAACCCGTTCCTCGGCCGGGTGCTGACGGGCCGGGTGCGCTCGGGTTCGATCAGGGCGAACCAGACGGCCAGGGCCCTGTCGCGCGATGGCAAGGTGATCGAAACCGGCCGGGCCTCCAAGATCCTGGCGTTTCGCGGGCTGGAGCGCCAACCGATCGATGAAGGCATCGCCGGCGATATCATATCGATTGCCGGCCTGACCAAGGCGACCGTCGCCGATACGATCTGCGACCCGGCGCTGTCGGAGCCGATCGAAGCCCAACCGATCGACCCGCCGACCCTGGCGATGAGTTTTCGCATCAACGACGGGCCGCTGGCTGGCACCGAGGGCTCCAAGGTGCAGAGCCGCGTCATCCGCGAACGCCTGATGCGCGAGGCCGAGGGCAACGTCGCCCTGCAGATCACCGACGTTCCCGGCGAGGCCGATACCTTCCAGGTCTCCGGCCGTGGCGAGTTGCAACTGGCGATCCTGATCGAGACCATGCGGCGCGAAGGTTTCGAACTCACAGTCGGCCGCCCGCGCGTTGTCATGCGCAAGGACGAAGCCACCGGTGAGCGCCTTGAGCCTATCGAGGAGGTGATCATCGATGTCGACGAGGAATACTCCGGCGCTGTGGTTCAGAAGCTTTCCGAACGCCGCGCCGAACTGATCGACATGCGGCCGTCCGGCACCGGCCGGCAGCGCCTGGTGCTTTATGCGCCGACGCGAGGCCTCATCGGTTACAATTCGGAGCTGTTGTCCGATACGCGCGGCACGGCGATCATGAACCGGTTGTTTCACGCCTATGCACCCCATGCCGGGGTCATCGCGGCGCGTCACACCGGGGCGCTGATTTCCAATTCCGCCGGCGTTGCCGTTGCCTATGCGCTGTGGAAGCTGGAAGATCGCGGGCCGATGTTCATCGAACCCGGTGCCAAGGTCTATGCCGGCATGGTCGTTGGCGAGCACACCCGCGGCAACGATCTTGAGATCAACGTGCTGAAGGGCAAGCAACTGACCAATATCCGCGCTGCCGGCAAGGACGATGCCGTGCAGCTTACGCCGCCGATCAAGATGACGCTGGAAAAGGCGATGGCCTACATCGGCGACGATGAACTGGTCGAGATCACACCGCAATCGATTCGCCTGCGCAAGCGCCTGCTGGATACCCATGAGCGCAAGCGCGCCAGCCGGGCCGCGGCTGAGGATGTCGCCTAGCTTCGGCCGGAGGCAGCGCGATGGGGCAACTGTCAGTGGCAAGGGCCATCGGTCCTATGCCGGCAGTTGCGCGTCCTGCATCGCCTTGCGGAAACGGCGGGCCAGTTCAGGGTCGCGGAACGGCCTGCTGTCAGCGAAGCGTTTAGCTGAAAACAGGGGATCGGCACGCAGCAGTTTTTCGGCCGCTTTGCGGGCTTCCTGGATATCATCGTTTTCGGCGTGTATAGCCGCCAGAAGCGCATAGGCGAGGCTGAAATTGGGGTCGATGTCAATCGCACTCTTGAGGGCGGCAACAGCCTCATCGGTCTGCCGCAAGATCCAGTGACAGAAGGCTTCGTTGTAGGGATACCATGCCGGATGGACCCGGCAGTAACGCCTGGCGAGTTCGAGTTGCCTCAGTCCTTCTTCGGCCAGTCCGCAGCAACGTAAGGTAATTGTGGCAAGGGCGATGGCATTGGCTTCGCTATGCGCGGCGCGCAACGCCTGCCGGGCAAGCCCAAGGGCAGTGTCGAAATCGCCCAAGGTCACCAATATGACGCTCCTCATTGACAACACGTCGGCATTCTCAGGATCGAGAGCCAGGGCCTTGCCGCTTGCTTCAAGCGCCAATTCGATTGAGCGTTGCGGGGCCTCGCTCCAACCCTCGTTCGCGGCTTCCTTCCAGTGGGCTTCTGCAAGAGAGCCCCAGGCGAACACGTAATCGGGGTCAAGAACCGTGGCCTGCTCGATCATCTTGCGTCCTTTGCGCACACTGTCCTTGCGGTGCAGATGCACAAGGTCACGGCCTTCAAAGGCAAGCTGCCAGGCCTCGACATTGCGGGTGTTGACCGCCGCAAGCTTTGCCTGTTCGCCCTCGGTCAGCTCGACCTGAAGTGCCGAGACGATTTCCTTGGTGATCTCATCCTGCAGCGCAAACACGTCATCCACCTGCCGGTCGAAGTGGTGCGCCCAGAGGTGATGGCCGGTCGCGGCCTCGGTCAATTGTGCGGTGATGCGAACCCGGCTGTTGCTGCCGCGCACGCTGCCCTTGAGCAAATAGCGCACGCCTAACTCCCGGCCCGCCTCGTGCACATCCACGGCCTTGCCCTTGTAGGCGAGGACGGAACTGCGGGCGATGACGAACAGTTTGGAGATTTTCGACAGTGTGGTGATGATCTCTTCGGTGATGCCGTCTGCGATAAACTCCTGCTCCTTGGCGCTGGAGATATTTTCAAAGGGCAAGACCGCGATGGACGGCTTATCGATGGGCGGGAGCGGTTCGGTTGTCGACGCGCCAGGCGTGGCCTCATCCGGCTTGACCGCCACGCTGTAGACACGAACCGGATCGGCCACGTTCTTGAGCTTGTGCAATCCGGTATCCTCAAACCGGGCTTCGATCTTGCCCCTGGTGTGGCGATAGATATCGTCGGACAGGCAGATGCCGCCCGGTTGGGCCAGGCTTTCCAGGCGCGATGCGATGTTCACGCCATCGCCATGGATATCGCCATCCTCAAAGATCACGTCGCCGAGATTGATGCCGATGCGAAAGCGCAGGGCCGTGCCCGGCTCATGCTCGGCCTCGGCTTGAGAAACCCTTTCTTGCCAGGCCACGGCACAGGCGACGCAATCCACCGCACTGGCAAACTCCACCAGCAGGCCGTCTCCCATGAGCTTCACGATGCGGCCATGGTGTTCGCTGACCAGGGGGCCGAGGACAGCCTCGCGCAGATCTGTCAGGCGGCGAAGCGTGCCGGCTTCGTCGATGCCCATCAGGCGGGTGTAGCCAACCACGTCAGCAGCAAGTATGGCTGTCAGCCTGCGCACCATGACACGTCCTCCCAATCGGAGAGACTATCGATGAACCGGCATTGAATCTACAGGCAAGCGTTGTAGTTCGACAGCCGCCACGGGTTGGCCGGCGGGGAAACTGCGGGATGCATAGATTGGTGCCGAAGGCGATGAAGGCCTTTGGAAAGCCCCTCATCGATTGCCGGGGCTGGCCCGAACATCCCATCAGGGGGAATGAAAGCGATACGGCGATGGCACCAACCGCAGGAGGTTGGTATTGTGACCTGTCGAAACTGGCTCTCGTGTCGAGGCGCACACTGCGGCAAACTCCGGTCTGGTCGGACTGGGGTGTTGACAGTACCGGACCGTTGATGGTGGAATTTGAACGGACCAAAGCAAGATAACAACAGTTGGGAGGAGAAATTCATGAAATCACTTACGCGGCTTTCGCGGAACAAAATGTTGAAAACGGTGATCGGTGCGGCCCTGGCAACGGTGGTGTCCAGTGCCGCGTATGCCGAGCCCATTACCGTTGTGTCCTGGGGAGGAAGTTACGGTGCCGCCCAGGACAATGCGCTTTTCAAAGATGCTTCGAAAAACACCGGCATCGAAATCAACCG
>JAHEJE010000218.1 GCA_024639035.1 Alphaproteobacteria bacterium | reverse complement strand
AGTTTCCAGAACACCGGCTTGTTGATCTTTGGCAATTCGGAAACCGGAAGAAATCCGTTGCCGACCCAGTGCATCTGGACAACATCGGCGTCCCAGTCATTGACCACCGACGCCAGGTTGTATTTCGGCAAGTTGATCGAGCGAATGGCCAATCGGACGTCGGTGCGATACAGCCGTTTCATCAACCGCTGCTTCTTGAAGACATGGCGGAAGCCACGCCCCAGCCCAAGTTCGCCCAAGGTAAAAATGTCCGGATCCCTGTCGACCCGGTTGGCGACCAGCATCTGGGAGTGCAAACCGTGCTCGCGCATCGCCAGATGCAGCCGATTGGCGCCGAGGCCAGCGCCGCCGTTTCCGTTGGAAAAGCACAGATGAAGAACCTTCACGCAGGCAACTCCGGCATCGGCGCAGTCTTACAGGAAGCTGATCGGCGCCGCTAGATGATCGGTTGAATTGGTCACACTCCGGTCCCGGCGTGGACGCGAGACGAATAGACGCTTATCGGCCATATGGCAATCGTCAGAATTCGCCGATCATCCCGCCGCTGCCTGCCTGGGCGGGACCGGGCCGGCCGCTTCGCCGGGCGGCGTGGCGGTCTTGTCCGGTGCGTCCTGCTCCGGGTCCGGCTTCGGCATCATGCGGTTGAGGCGGGTCTTGAACTGACCGACGTCGCCGGCGACGGACAGCCCGGCCGCAACCACTTCGGCAAGCTCTTCGGTGTGCCCCAAACGGTTGCAGATGCGAGCCAGGGTCAAATGATACATCGGGTTGTCGGGAACCTCCTCGACGCAAAACCTGGCCCAGTCATAGCCCTTGCCGGCGTCATTGGAATTCAAGGCCGAAAGCGCCTTGGCGTGCCAGTACAGATGCGAGGAGCAGAATTTGGCCCGGTCAAGCTTGCGTTTTTCCTGCAGAGACGGAACTTCCGACAGGATGGCCGATTCGACGATGGCCAGGGTGTCGAGATCAAGAATGTCCTTGGGCTCGATCTTGCGCGGGGCATATTCCTTGACCTTGCCGTTCAGCGAGCGTTTCTTGGACACGGCATCGGTGGCGGAAACGATCTTGTGGACAGGGACGTCGAGATTGTAACGCTGAAAGAACATGCCAAGGACGGCGGCCGGGCTCATGGCGAGATCATCGTAGTCCAGCATCATGAAGTTTGCCCGTGGTTTGCCGACCCACTTCTCATGGAATCTCCAGAAATAGTTGATCCGCCCGCTCAGCCAATAGTTGCGCTCGTGGACATTTGACTTCACCAGAGGCGAGGCGATTTCGATGTGCGACAGAATTTGAGGAGCCGGATCCCTGATCTGCACCAGATATTCCTGATCGTCGATAATCGGCAGCGAAAAATCGAAATCGTGGTTCTTCTGGAAGGTCAACGGCTTGCGGTTGCGCTTCTTGCAAGGGAATTCGCCGCAGCAATCCTGCTGGCTGTAGAACTCGCAGTACAGCATATCCTTTTGCAGGATGCTCTTGACCAGCCTGATGAAGAAATGGTGGCCCGACCTGGGTATGGACGCCCCGATGATGTGCATGACCTATCCTCGCTTATGCGAAAACAGCCACGGAATACGCCGTGCGCGGCCGGCGATCAACTCCGATGGCATTGCCGTGAGTGTTACTATGCCCGAGGGGCTCAATGCAACCGTGCCGGACGGCCGCAGCCACCTGCATCACGGTCTCTGGTAGCGTGCCGTGGCCGAGCGCTCAATGGCGGCGGTCGACAGCTTGTCGAGGCCGAGCGCGTCGCGCAGGCGGGCGAGGAAGCGGATTTCCTCTTGAAAAATCGTCTGGTCGGCCACCGCGACCTCGACCGCCAGAGCATAGGCGGTCTCGCGCAGACGAACCGGCAGGGCATCGGCGATCAGGCCGAGCACGGCATCGAGCCCCTCGTCGACCTGCAGCATCTCGCCGCACTCCTGGGTGACATGGGTGAGGCGCTCGGCGTCGAAGTCTTCAAAAACCGGCAAGGTCTGGACCAGGCGGCCGATGCGCTGCAACTCGCGATCGCCGATGCGGCCATCGACGGCGGTCATCGTCACCATGGCATAGATCAGGGCCTGGTGGGTGCTGATTGTGTGGGTCACTGGAGACCTCCTGAGGATTTCATCCGAACGGCTTAGGTAGGGTCATTCGCCCGGCCGGGCAAGAGGCGAAAGAAAGCCGCCAACCTCGGCGATGGCATCGGCCAGGCCGAGGCGCTGAACCTCGACACCAGCGGGAAAGGCGGTACAAAAGCGGCTGGCAAGGCGGGAATCCAGAACCACGAACACGCCCTTGTCGTCGGCTCGGCGGATCAACCGGCCAAACGCCTGGCGCAGCTTCAGACGAACGATCATGTCCTGATAGGCGCTGCCGCCGAAAGCCTTGCGGCGGGCCCGCTCGAGGATCGATGGCTGGCTCCACGGTACCCGCTCCAGAACCAGAAGGCGCAGGGCATCGCCGGGCACATCGACACCGTCGCGCACCGCATCGGTGCCGAGCAGACAGGCCTGGCGCTCGGCACGGAACATGTCGACCAGCGTGCCGGTGTCCATCGGATCGACATGCTGGGCGAACAGGGCCAGGCCGGCCTCGGCCAGCGGCGGGGCCAGCCGGGGATAGACCGCCTTGAGCCGGGAGATGGCGGTGAACAGGCCGAGGGCGGCGCCGCCGGCGGCAATGAACAACTCGCGAAACGCCGCCGCCAACTGGTCCATGTCTTCGCGGTTGATATCGTTGACGACCAGGATGCGGGCGTTGGCGGCATAGTCGAAGGGCGAGGCGTGCTGGGCCCGCGCGGCCGGCCAGGCAAGGTGCGCTGCGCCGGTGCGCATTTCCGCATTCTGCCAGTCGTCCGGGGCTTCCGGCGGCCGGTCCTTCAGCGTTGCCGAGGTGATCACGGCGCCGTCCACCTGTTCGAGAACGGCGGCAGCGAAAGGTTCGGACGGATCGACCCAATGGGAATGCAGCCCGACATCCAGTTCGCGGCCGAACTGGAACTCGACGGCGAACCATTCGGCAAATTGTGGATCGGGCGCCTCGACCAGGCGCGCCAGCATGGCCTGCCAGCCGCCGACCATCAGTTCGCCCCGGCGGCGCAGCGAACGGGCCAGCGCCTCGATGCGGGTGCGGTCGGCGGTGTTGAGGTCGCCGGCCTCGGTATCGAGCCTGGCGAGCAGCGCGCGGGCGAGACCGGCCATCGGCTTGTTGAGGGCCTGCAACGCGGCACCGAGTTCGGCGGCGGCGGCCGGCAGAGCGTCGATCACCGGGCGGATGTCGGTCTCCATGGTGTTGCCGCCGGTGAGGGTCTGGCGGGCATGGACCTGCTGGCGCACCAGGGTCAGGAAGGCCTCGCCGGCGCCATCGGACTGGCCGGCTGCAATGCGGCGCTGCCAGCCGGGACCGGGCAAGCCGGTGGCCCAATGGATAACCTCGTGCAGAAGATTGACCGCCCCGGCATCGTCGGCAATCAGCTCGCCAAGCCGGTCGCTGAGGCTGCGGCCGCGGCGCGAGCGGGTCTCGGGACCGCGTACCCAGCGCCGCAGTTCGGCCATTTCCAACCCGGTCAGATGGCCGGAAAAGGCACTGTCGGCGGCATCGAACAGGTGATGGCCCTCATCGAACACCACCCGGCGCAATCGCTCGGGGGCATCGCTGTCGCCGTCCTGCGGCGGCGGTTCGCCAAGCGCGTGCTCGAGTGCTGCGGCATGCAGCACCAGGGCGTGGTTGGCAATCACGATGTCGGCCTTGCGGGCGGCGCGCTGGGCGCGTTCGATGAAGCATTTGCGGTAATGCGGGCAGGCCGAATAGATGCATTCGCCGCGCCGGTCGGTGAGGCCGAGCGACATCGGGCTGCGGACCCGCCCGTCGAGCGTCACGCTGTCATCGAGCAGCCCCATCAGCCAGGCCGGAAAGTCGCCGCCGACCATGTCGCCATCGCGCGATGCCATCAGCCAGCGGGCGATCAGGGTGGCGAACAGCGCCGACCTGGGATTGCCGGCGGCCAGACCGGCAAAGGCCTCCTGTATGTTCAGCAGGCAGGCATAGTTCTCGCGGCCCTTGCGGATGACGATGCGATGGCGGCGTTCCTGCGGGTCGGGCACCAGGCGGCGGGTTTCCTGTTCGAGCTGGCGCTGCAGGTTCTTGGTGTAGGTCGAGACCCACACCGGGGCATGGTTGCGCCGGGCCCACAGGTGCGCCGGGGCCAGATAGCCGAGCGTCTTGCCGAGCCCGGTGCCGGCTTCGGCCAGCAGGATGTGGTTGTGCTCGCGCGACTGGCGCGGCTGAAAGGCCGATGCCGCCTCGGCGCAATAGGCCATCTGCTGCGGGCGCTGCTCGGCACCCTCGCCAAGCAGCTGGCGCAGATAGGCGGTGGCCTCATCGCCGGCCACCGGTTCATGGCTGCCGGGCGGGCGCGGGCCGTCGTCGACCCATTCCGGCAGGCGGTCCCAGACGTTCAGTCCGGTGGCAAACACCTGTACGTCGTGGTCCGGGTCGGCGCGGGTGATCGCGGCCAGCACCGATGCGGCCCAGGGCCAGTTGGTACGGTGCAGGAAATGCGCCGCCTGGGCGGTCTCGCGCAGGCGCGGATAGGTCGGGCTGGCCAGTTGTCCGAGCAGCTCACGGGCCACCTCGAACATGGTGTCGAGCGGGTCCGGGCCGGGGCGCAGGCCAAGGGCGCGGGCAAAGCCATCCGGCGTCGGAACGGCAATCGTCGCCGGGGCGGCGAATGCGAACAGTTCGGCGAGGTCGAAATGGCGTTGGGCAAGCGCTTGCGATGAGCCGTTGCGACGCCCACCGTGGGCCAGGGCCAGCCGCCCGGCCAGATAGACGGCATGGCAAACCAGATGCGGACGCCCGGCAAGGGCACTGATCGCCGGTCCGGCGGCGAGCCGTTCGTCCTGCCCGCCCATCGTGCCCACGCGCAAGCCGGCGCCGTCGATCACCGCGGCGGGGACGTCGCTGAGGGGGTCGGGTGGCGCGGTATCGTTCATCGGACTTCATGCGGCGAATCTGTTGTCGGGAATTCTAAACTAGAGCACTTTTCGATCATACGGAATCGCTTGACCGGATTTCCGCGTCTGCTGGCTAGGCATGGTCGGCGCGGCGGTCTGGTTGACCGCAAGCCGAGCATGGTGACGTCCAGGAGGCGC
>JAHEJE010000217.1 GCA_024639035.1 Alphaproteobacteria bacterium | reverse complement strand
GCCAGAACCAGCAGTTCATTGAACCTTGCGTTGTCCCAATGCGATTCGTTCCAGTCCGCGCCCTTGGAATAGATCTGCGAGAAGATCCAGTCCTCGGTTGGCCGCCCGCCCCAGTAGCCGCCGATAAACGGCTTCTTGAGCCAGACATTCGACCAGTAGCCGTCGTCGGCCTCACGCACGATCTTCAGGTCGATGCCGCAGGCCTTGGCGGACTCGGCATAAAGCTGTCCCGCATCCAGCGCGCCCTCAAACGCTGTATCGGCCAGGTGAATCTCGACGCTGAGGTTCTCCATTCCGGCCTTCTTCAGATGGAACTTGGCCTTTTCCGGATCGTATTCGCGTTGCGGCATTTCTTCCGGGGTCGCCCGGTAGATGTTGGCCGGGCCGATTGGCGTGTCGTTGCCGACTTCGCCCTGTCCGCGCAGCAGCTTCGACACCAGTTCGTCACGTTTGACAGCATGTTTCAATGCCAGGCGCACGTCGACGTTGTCGAAGGGTGCGGCATCGCAGAACATCGGGAACACGGCATGCTTGTTGCCGGTGATCGGGAACACCCTCACGTTGGCATCCCGTTCAAGCAGGTGAACCGTCTTCAGGTCGAGGTTCGACATCGAGTGGATCGTGCCGGTGCGCACGCCGTTGGTGCGTGCCGTCGCGTCGGCGACGAACAGGTTCTCGATCGACTCAAAAAAGGCCCGACCTTCCTTCCAGTAGTTCGGATTGCGTTTGACGAGCGTCGTCTGGCCGGCTTCGAAGCTTTCCAGCATATAGCCGCCGGTGCCGACCCCGGACTGCCAGTCGATGGTGCCGTCCGAGTTGGCCGGACAGATCGTCATATGGTAGTCCGAGACGATGAACGGCCAGTCGGCATTGCCGGCGTCGAGCACGAACACCACGGTGTCGGCGCCATCGGCCTTCACATCCTTGATCTGCTTGGTCAGACCCTTGGCCGCCGACTTGGTGTCCTCGCCACGGTGGTGGTTGATCGAGGCGACCACGTCTTCGGCCGTCATCGACTTGCCGTTGTGGAACTCCACACCCTTGCGCAACTTGAACGTCCAGGTGGCGGCATCCGGCGAGGCTTCCCAGCTTTCGGCCAGTTCCGGCGCGATCTGCCCGTCGGGCGCAATCTCGGTAAGGTTGTTGCGCAACTGGCCGAAGCTGACATTGATCATGTAGCTGTCGAGCGTCTGCGCCGGATCGAGCACGTCGGTGTTCGCCCCGCCGGTGATCGCCTGGACATAGTGTCCGCCCTTCTTCGGCGTTGCCGCCTGTGCCTTGTCGAACATCGAACCGGCAGCTGAGGCCGTCACGCCGGCAGCGATGGCATATTGGATGAATTCGCGGCGGCGCATCCGCGGATGGCTCACCAATTCTTTTAACCTCGATTTGTCTGTCATTGTTCACTCCCTATGCGGCTGCCAGGCCGCCGTTTCCGGCGACGCCCGAGCCAGGGACATTATTCGCCGGCCAGCGGACTTCAACAAGCGAAATCTGACTTGCCGCGAAAACAGTTCTGCAAAGGAATTTGGTTGGAGGCCTCGCCCGGAATCGAACCGGGGTATACGGATTTGCAGTCCGCTGCGTCACCACTCCGCCACGAGGCCAGCCGTGCAAAGAATGTTGCGTGGCGGGTTATAGGCGATGGCGGGCGCCCTTACAATGACCTCCGGCAAAATTTGGCGAATGGAGTGTGAAGGCTCTGCGGCGACGTGCCCCGGCGCCCCGTTGCGTTAAAATTTCCTCAATTATTTCGGTAACTTGCTGTTATCCAACAAATCCACAAATCGTTGAACGCTCACCGCTTCCATGGCTTGATGCGATCGGGGAATTTCGACTCATCGACGGTTACAAGCAAAACGCGCTGGCATTGTCGCCTTGGAGTCGAACGGACAGGCCGCACAGAAGCGGTAAAAGAAGGTGAGGCAGACCGGTGGGGTCCATTGCCAACACGCGATACAGCAGGACTGGCGCAGCGGTGCGCCGGGTAGCCGTCCTTGGTTATAAAATTCCTGTGATCGCGATCCTTGCGCTTGCTGCCGCGACGATGCCGGCCAGTGCGGCCGACAATCTTCGCTCCGCGCTTGCTCATGCCTACCAGACCAATCCGGAACTGCATGCCGAGCGCTACAACCTGCGCGCGACCGATGAGCAGTTGCCCCAGGCCCAGGCCGGCTGGCGCCCGACTGTCGAGGCCAGCACGAGCGTCGGCTACAAATACGAAAGGGAAACCGGGGTCGACACCGGAACCTCTGATCCGTTCGGTTTCAAGATCACCTTGAACCAGCCGGTATTTCGCGGCTTCAGAACCCGCAGCGCAACCGCTCAGGCCCGCCAGGTCATCGAGGCCGGCCGCCAGGATCTGATTCTGGTCGAGCAGGCCGTGCTGCTGCGTGCCGTTGCGGCTTATATGGATGTCTTGCGCGATCGCGACATCGTGCGCCTCAGGCATACCCAGATCGGCATCTTGCGCAATGAGTTAAAGGCGGCCAAGGGCCGGTTCTCTCTTGGCGAGGTGACCCGCACTGACGTCGCCCAGGCGTTGACCCGCTATCAGTCGGCAATCGCCAATCACGACAACGCCAAGGCCGACTTGGCGGTCAGTGTCGGTGAGTACATTCGCCATATCGGCCGCGCCCCCAAGGCCCTCAAACGCCCCACCAAGCCGGCCAAACTGCCGCGCAGCCTGAACCAGGCATTGCGTGTCGCCGAGCGCCACAACCCGGAAATCCGCAAGGCATTGCACAAGCAAGAAGCGGCCCGCCAGTTCGTCAACGTGCGCCGCGGCGCCTTGCTGCCGCGGGTCTCGCTGCAGGCCGAATACGGCTACAATGCCGCCATGACCGCGTCCGAGGCGACGACGGAAGAGGCCGTGGTGCGCGGCGTCCTGACCATCCCGCTCTATCAGGCCGGCACTGCCCATTCCAGCCTGCGCCAGGCCAAGGAACTGGCGAGCCGCCGCCGCCTGCTGATTGTCAATGCCCAGCGCAAGATACGCGGCCAGGTGATGCGGGTATGGAGTCGCTACCGCGAGGCCGGCAACAAGATCAGAACGGTGAAATCGCAGGTCGGCTCGGCCATGCTGGCCGTCGAGGGCGTGCGCCGCGAAACGCTGCTTGGCTCGCGCACCACGCAGGATACCCTGGATGCCGAACGCGAACTGATGAATACCCGAATTGCCCTCGCCGTGGCGCATCGCGATCATGTCGTGCGGGCCTTTGAGCTGCTCGCAACCGTCGGCCGCCTGACCGCCCGCGACCTGTCGCTGCGGGTCGCCTATTACGACGCAGCCGCCCATGCTGACGAAGTCGACGGCAAATGGTTCGGCGGCTCGAGCACCGCCGAGTGATCGGCGCTTGACCGTCGCGGACCGCATCTGCGTTATAGGCTGTTCAAAAACCACGAAATTCCATTCGCTTGCATTGGCGGAAACGCTAGAGTTGCGCCAGTCTCATCACAGCAACGAGTGATTCGTTTCGCAACGAACCGGAATAGATGGCAAAACCGCAACCAGCCGCTGATCCTTCAATCGAAGATATGCTGAGCACCATCCGCAGGGCAATCGACGAGGAGTCGGCGAAATCCGCTCAATCGGCCGGGCAGGCGCCCGCGGTGAGCGGCTCCATGCGCGAGATGCGGGTAAGCCTGCAGCCATCCCAGACCGACCGTCCGGGCGGCGTTGCCGCACGATCCGACGATTTCATGAGGCCGGTGCATCCGGCCCAGGCGCCCGCGGCAACCACCCGGGTGACCGGCGCCGCCAAACCGTTTGGCGGCATCATGGGCGGTGACGTGAAGCTTGAAGAGGCGCGCTCGCGCAACCCGCAGTCGGCGGCCCGCGCAGAGCCACGCCTTGAACCGCGCCCGCCGGCTCAGACCCCGCGTGGCCAGACGGCACCGCCGCCTGCTACAGGTTTCCGCCGGTCAATCGACGATACCCTGCGCGGGGCGCATCTCGGCCGCGACAATGCCGTCGACGCCAGCCAGGCGAGACAAGTGCCGCCACAATCTGCTGCGCCACCGCAGAGACCTGCTGCACCGCCCGCCGCGCCCGCGCCACCCGCCGCGCCACCCGCCGCGGCCGCGCCACCCGTCCCGCCAGCCGCGGCCGCACCGACCGTGAAGCCTGCCGTGGATGTGCCGCCGTGGCCGAAACTGGCGATCGGTCCGCAAACTGCCGCCCGGACGCCACCTCCGGCACTGCCGGCCGCCGAACCGGTGATGTCGCAGGAGGCAAGAGACGCGGCAACCGAGGCGTTCAACCGCCTGAGCGAGGACCTGTTCCTGCGCTCGATGGGCGGCAGCGACCAGCTGGCCGCAGCGGCCCGCGAGATGATACGGCCGATGCTGAAGGCCTGGCTCGATCAAAACCTGCCCGGCCTGGTCGAGCGCCTGGTGCGCGAGGAGATCGAGCGGGTGGCCCGCCGCGGCGGTCACTGACCCCATTCCCCGAGCACGGTTGAAACTTTGCCTGCCTTGGTGTTTAAGACGCCCATGTTTTCCTTTCGAATCCGGTGCCAGTGATGGCCGGACCAGCTTTGCGGTGATCACCCGAAATGCTTGAGAAACACTACGATCCTGCTGCCAGCGAGCAGCAAATTTATCAGACGTGGGAAAAAGCCGGCGCCTTTGCCTGCGGCCAGAAGAAGGGCGCCGAGCCGTTCTGCATTGTCATCCCGCCGCCCAACGTCACCGGCTCGCTGCATATGGGCCACGCGCTCAACAACACCGTCCAGGATATCCTGTGCCGGTTCGAGCGCATGCGCGGCAAGGATGTGCTGTGGCAGCCGGGCACCGACCACGCCGGCATCGCCACCCAGATGGTCGTCGAACGCCAGTTGATGGAGAACCAGGAACCCAGCCGCTGGGACATGGGCCGGGAAAAGTTCATCGAGCGCGTGTGGGAGTGGAAAGAGGTCTCCGGCGGCACCATCACCGGCCAGCTGCGCCGGCTGGGCGCCTCGTGCGACTGGAGCCGCGAACGCTTCACCATGGATGACGGACTGTCTGCCGCGGTCCTCAAGGTGTTCGTCCAGCTCTACCGCGAGGGGTTGATTTACAAGGACAAGCGCCTGGTCAACTGGGATCCGAAACTGCACACCGCGATCTCCGATCTGGAAGTCGTGCAGGTCGAGACCAAGGGTCACCTGTGGCATTTCAAGTACCCGATCGAGGGCG
>JAHEJE010000216.1 GCA_024639035.1 Alphaproteobacteria bacterium | reverse complement strand
GTGTTCTGCATCTCTATCGGGTGGTGCAGTTCCCAGCCAAGCTCACCAACAAAGTTGACCCGCAGAGCATGCGCCTGGGCAATGCCGACGCTGATGAACTTGCCGGTCAGCCACTTGAAGTTGTCGTTTGACAATGACGTATCTGTGAGTTTCCCCAGGATGTCGCGCGACTTGGGACCGGCCAGGACCAGCACCCCGTACTGCGTGGTGATCAGCTCCAGCTTGACACCGCTGTCGGGCGCCAGCTTGTTGAGCATGTCCCAGTCGTGGCGTTCAAAGGCGCCCGGCCCGACGAGGTAGAACTTGTCGTCAGCCATCTTGTAGACGGTAAACTCCGAGCGCACCCCGCCCCGCGTCGTCAGCAGATGGCACAAGCCAACCCGGCCGATGGTCTTGGGGATGCGGTTGGCCAGGATCGAGTCGAGCCATGCTGCCGCGTCTGGCCCGGAGATCATGTACTTGGCAAACGCCGACATATCGAGCAGTCCGGCATTCTCGGTGACGTTCTTGACCTCGTTGCCGACATGCTCGTGATAGTTCGAACGCCGGAACGACCACAATTCCTTGACCTTCTCGCCGTCCTTGGCCGGAGCATGGTTTTCTTTGGTGATGACATCAGGCCGTTCGATCTCTGAGGGGTCGAAACCATAGTCGGCCGACGGCGCGAACCAGTTCGGCCGCTCCCAGCCGTAAACCGAGCCCATCACCGCACCCAGCGCCTTCATCCGGTCATGGCACGGCGCCGTTTTCAGCGGCCGGGCATCCCAGCGTTCTTCATCCGGGTAGTGCGGCGTGAAAACGTTTCGGTAGGCTTCTTCATTCTTGCGCTTGAGATAACCACGCGAGGCATAGGGCCCGAAGCGGCGTGGATCGACGCCGATCATGTCAATGGTCGGCTCGCCATCGACCATCCACTCGGCAAGCTGCCAGCCGGCACCACCTGACGCGGTGATGCCGAACGAATGGCCCTCGTTGAGCCACAGGTTGCGCTTACCCCAGGCCGGGCCGATGATCGGCGAGCCATCGGGCGTATAGCAGATCGCGCCGTTGTAAACCCGCTTGATGCCCACCTCGCCGAACGCCGGCACCCGCTCGAATGCGCTTTCGATATGCGGCGCGATGCGCTCCAGGTCTTCCTGGAACAACTCGTACTCGGCATCTTCCGCCGGGCCGTCGACATAACACACCGGTGCGCCGGGCTCATACGGCCCGAGGATCAGGCCGCCGGCTTCCTCGCGCATGTACCAGGCACTATCGGCGTCACGCAGCACGCCCATCTCCGGCAGCCCCTTGGCCTGGCGTTCCTTGATCTCGGGATGCGGCTCGGTGACGATATACTGGTGCTCGACCGGAATGACCGGAATGTCGAGGCCGAGCATCTCGCCGGTCTGGCGCACGAAGTTGCCCGTCGCCGTCACCAGGTGCTCACAGGTGATGTCGCCCTTGTCGGTCTTCACCAGCCATTCATCGTTCGGCTTCTGCTCGATGCCGATCACCCGCGTACTGCGGTAAATTTGCGCCCCCTTGGCCCGCGCCCCTGCCGCCATCGCCTGGGTCAGATCGGCCGACTGAATGTAACCGTCGTCCGGGTGCTGGATAGCGCCAAGCAACCCGTCGGTGTTGCACATCGGCCAGATGTCCTTGACCTGCTCCGGTGTCAGCAGGTTGACCTTGACGCCGATGGTCTCGGCGATACCGGCGTAGTACATGAACTCGTCCCAGCGGTCCGGCGTCTGCGCCAGGCGAATGTTCGATACCGTGCGAAAGCCGACATGCTGACCGGTCTCTTCTTCCAGCGTGTGATAGTAGTCGACAGAGTATTGATGCACCTTGCCGACCGAGTAGGACATGTTGAACAACGGCAGCAGACCGGCGGCATGCCAGGTCGAGCCCGATGTCAGCTCGTTGCGCTCCACCAGCACAACATCGTCCCATCCCTTCTTGGTCAGCGCATGCAGCGTTCCCACACCAACGACACCGCCCCCGATGACGACAACCCGCGCATGTGATTTCATTTCATCAATCCCTATCTCGTTTGGCACCCTTGCCAGCTTTCGCGCTACCATAGTGAGCTGGGCTCAACAGGGGTGAAGGCGAACGACCAAAGCCGTGCGGAATCCGACACGCGCGTTTCTACCGCACCCGGCCGATCATTCCCGACCCGGGTCATGGTTAATCATTCGTAAAGTACAATCGATGCACACTGTCAATCAAACCATGCAGTTGGGAAAACGCAGATGAACTATTGCGATAGCGAGCCGATACCGGACAGTGGTTCGCCAGTGGCCCTTGTTGAAGTGACAGGGGCCGACGCCGACAACCCGACGGCGCGCGAGATAAACCAGCGTGGCGGCCTGCCTCTGATGGTCGGCGACAGCATCCTGGCCGAAGTCTCATGCGCCGAATTGACGGCCGGACTGGCGGCAGCCGGCGAACTGAGCGATGCCGAGCTGTCGCGCATTTGCGGTGAGCTGGCGATGCGGCTGCAGGATACCCTCAACGCCGGCGAACCCAGCGCCGACCTGATCGAGACCGCATCCGACGCAGCCGCCCTGTTCGTCTTGTGCCTGCAGCAGCATGGCATTACCGACAGGTCGCAGATTGGCCCTTGTTCCCTGCAATTCGACCCGGCAAACTGCCGTCTGGAACTCGCCCAAACAGCCTGACGCATCTGCATGAAGAAACGCCCGGTCGACCAGGAACCTTGGATGTCACCGCCGGCCTACGGCCGCACCTTGCGCTCCGGCCTCAGCGTGAACCTCCTGGTGCGCACCGTAGACAGATCGGTCGCCTTTGCCCAACAGGTCCTCGGCGCGACCGCAGTCTACGCTGATCCGGATATCGCGGTGTTTCGCTGCTGCGGGGCCGAGTGGATGGTCCATGCCGACCACACTTACCGCGACAACCCGATGACCGGGGTTATCGAAGCCGTCGAGGCCCGCGGCGCCGGCGTCGAAATTCGCCTCTACGGTCTCGATCCGGACGCCTGCGAAAAGGCCGCTCGCGACGGCGGCTGGACCATCCTTGCCGGTGCCGTGGACAAGCCGCACGGCCTGCGCGAGGCCTTCATCATCGACGACGACGGCTATGTGTTCGTGCCTGGCACACCGATTGCTGAACAACAGGCAGGCTGACGACAGAACGTGCAATTTCGGCACAACCTGTTAAGGTTTTGGTAACCTGAAGCATGTGGCAGGAAATTTAACATGGGCAAATCGACCGCCGGAAGCTGGATCAAACGCCATTTCTGGGTAATTTTCGCCGATGCGCTCGGCGTCGCCTGGCTGATCAGCCTGTTGCTCGCGGCCAATGGATCCCCCGCCCTCAAGCCGGTCATGCTGGGCCTGCTGCTCCTAGTGCCGGTGACCGGCCTGATCATCATGTTCGGCTCACATCGCCAACCGCGACCGGACCCCAAGCCGGTCCCAATCGCCGTAAGCCAACGGACCATATTCACCACCCCGAGCCCGCAAGACCAGCGCCGCTGACGGGTCGCCCCTGTCTTGCCCAATCTGGCCGATGAATTCACCCACTCTGGACCTAGCCGTCTGCCCGTCTATTGTTGTATGACCATGGTCAATCGCCAGTCACCACACAGTCGCTCAGCACAGGCAGGGGAAAGCAATGAAACAGATCGGTCATTTCATCGGCGGCGAACAGATCGCCGGCACCAGCGGGCGTACCGCTGACGTTTACAACCCGGCAACCGGCGAGGTGCAGGCCCAGGTAGCGCTGGCAAGCGCCGACGAAACGGCCGCATTCGTTGCCGCAGCGCAAACAGCACAGCCTGAATGGGCCGCGATGAACCCGCAACGCCGCGCACGGGTGATGATAGAGTACGTGCGCCTCTTGAACCGCGACATGGACAAATTGGCCGAGGTGCTTTCCTCCGAGCACGGCAAGACCATTCCCGACGCCAAGGGCGATGTGCAGCGTGGCCTTGAGGTCATCGAATACTGCATCGGTGCGCCGCAGATGCTCAAAGGCGAATTCACCGACTCGGCTGGTCCCGGCATCGACCTCTACTCGATGCGCCAGCCGCTCGGCGTTGTCGCCGCCATCATGCCGTTCAATTTTCCGGCGATGATGCCGCTCTGGCATGTCGGACCGGCGCTTGCCTGCGGCAATGCGGTGATCTTGAAACCATCCGAACGTGACCCGTCGGTGCCCCTCATGCTGGCCGAGCTTCTCGTTGAGGCCGGACTGCCCAAAGGCGTCTTCCAGGTGGTCAACGGCGACAAGGAAGCCGTTGACGCACTGCTCGATAGCCCCATCGTGCAGGGTGTGTCATTCGTCGGGTCGACCCCGATTGCCCAGTACATCTACAGCCGCGCCACTGCCAACGGCAAACGCGCCCAGTGCTTCGGCGGCGCCAAGAACCACATGATCGTCATGCCCGACGCCGATATGGACCAGGCCGCCGATGCCCTGGTCGGTGCCGGCTATGGTGCCGCCGGCGAACGCTGCATGGCGGTGTCCGTCGCCGTGCCGGTCGGCGACGCCACCGCCGATGCGCTGATCGAAAAGCTGGTGCCGCGCATCGAAAAGCTGAAAGTAGGCCCCTACACCTCCGGTGACGATGTCGACATGGGCCCGGTGGTCACGGCCGCCGCGAAACAGCGCATCGTAGGGCTGATCGACAAGGGCGTCGAGGAAGGCGCTGACCTCGTGGTCGACGGCCGTGGCTTCGAACTGCAAGGCTACGAGAACGGCTTCTTCGTTGGCCCAACCCTGTTCGACAAGGTCAGCAAGGACATGTCGATCTACAAGGAGGAGATCTTCGGCCCTGTCCTGTCCACCGTGCGCACAGGCAGCTATGACGAGGCGCTCGGCCTTGCCATGGACAACGAGTACGGCAACGGCACCGCCATCTTTACTCGCGACGGCGACACCGCCCGCGACTTCGCCAGCCGCATCAACATCGGCATGGTCGGCATCAACGTGCCGATCCCGGTGCCGCTTGCCTATCACACCTTCGGCGGCTGGAAGAAGTCGGCCTTCGGCGACCTCAATCAGCACGGTCCCGACAGCTTCCGTTTCTATACCCGCACCAAGACAGTGACAGCCCGCTGGCCCTCCGGCCTCAAGGAAGGCGGCGAGTTCCACTTCAAGGCGATGGACTAGGTCCGGTTTTGAACGGCAAGGACGCCGAACACGGGGCGGAAAGAGATGAACGATAAGCCTTCCACTCCACGCCTTGCGGTTCTTATCG
>JAHEJE010000016.1 GCA_024639035.1 Alphaproteobacteria bacterium | reverse complement strand
AAACTGCCAACTTATCGCAGGGGCAAGTCGCAAAATTGCCACATCATTGTTGATTCTGTGCAACAATCGAAACATATAATTCGACCGAACTGACGGGCGGCACGCCGGCATTGTTTTCTGCGGCCGCGGCCAGGAGTGGATGGATCAACCATGACAGCTCAGGACCGCATTGATTCCCTTGGCGTTTCCGCCAACGACCTGCAGCAGGAGGTCTATGATTCCGACGATACGTTTGAGCTGCTGCAAAGGCGCGGATCGGGCAAGGTGGGACTTGCGGTCGTTGTTCTGTCGAGT
This sequence comes from Alphaproteobacteria bacterium, assembly GCA_024639035.1. Taxonomy (GTDB): domain Bacteria; phylum Pseudomonadota; class Alphaproteobacteria; order Rhizobiales; family Aestuariivirgaceae; genus JAHEJE01. The sequence continues at coordinate 18,887 of JAHEJE010000016.1, read as the reverse complement.
ATCTGCGGTCTTACCACGTTCGCCATCCTGACCGGGCTGACGCCGATCCGGCCGACACCCAACGTCGTGGTTTCATTGCTGGTGCTGAATGGCACCCTGGTGACCGGGCTGGCGGTGCTGATCGGTTTCCAGGTCTACAATCTGATGCGGGCGCGAAAGCGGCGCATCGCCGGTGCAGCGCTCCATACCCGGATTGTCTCACTGCTCAGCGCATTCGCGGCGGTGCCGGCCATCGTGGTGGCGCTGTTTGCCTCGGTGACCCTCAATCGCGGACTGGACACCTGGTTTTCCGAACGGACCCAGTCAATCGTCGACTCCGCAGTCACGGTGGCTGAATCCTACCTCAGCGAGCAGGCCGAAATCGCCCGCCTCGACATCCAGTCGATCGCCAATGGTGTGGCCCAGCAGAAATTCGTCTACCAGAGCGATCTGAAACTGTTCACCCAGCGCCTGGCGACCATTACCGCTCTGCGTTCGCTGAGTGCGGCCTATGTCATCAATCGCGACGAGCGGCGGGTCGAAACCAGCGCTACGGCATCGCGCGAGATCCGGTTTCTGACCCCGCCGGACGATGCCTTCGAGCGTGCCGCAAAGGGGGAAACCGTGGTCATTCCGGCCGGGGCGAGCAACCTTGTCCGGGCACTGACAAAACTCAAGGAATTCAAGAACCACTACCTCTATGTCTATCGGTTCGTGAACCCCAAGGTCATTCAGCAGTTGGCCGAGGCGCAAGCGGAGAAGGCCGAATACGATCGCTTGAAGGAGCAGCGAACCGGTCTGCAGGTCACCTTCGCGATGATGTACTCCGGGGTCATGTTCGTGTTCCTGCTGGCCGCGATCTGGCTGGGCATGTGGTTTGCCGACCGGCTGGTGTCGCCGGTGGTCGGGCTGGTCGGGGCGGCGCGAAAGGTTTCGCGCGGCGATCTCGAGGCCAAGGTCGAGATCGACAAGGGGGCAGGGGACCTGGCCACGCTTGGGCGCACCTTCAATCAGATGACGGTCCAGCTCAAATCGCAACGCGACAAGCTCGTCGACACCAATCACAAGCTGGACGAACGGCGGCGGTTTACAGAAGCGGTTCTGGCCGGTGCGAGCGCCGGGGTGCTCGGCCTCGATGGGCATGAACGCATCACCCTCGCCAATCGCTCGGCCCGCGAACTGCTCGACCGACGCAACAAGGATCTGCTCGGCGTGACCATCGCAAAGGCGGTCGAACCGATGGCGGCCATCCTGGAGAACGCCAGGAACAAGGCCTCAGGCAATGCCGAAGGCCAGGTTGCCTTGCGGATTGCCGGGCGCGATCGCAGTTTCATGGTGCGGGTCACCACCGAGCAGTCGGGCGAAGACGAGCATGGCTACGTCATCACATTCGACGACATCACCGAACTGGTGTCGGCCCAACGTAATTCCGCCTGGGCCGACATTGCCCGGCGCATCGCTCACGAGATCAAGAACCCGTTGACGCCAATCCAACTGTCGGCCGAGAGGCTGCGGCGCAAGTACGGCAAGGAAATCCAGTCCGATCCCACGGTGTTCAACCAATGTACCGAGACGATCATCAGGCAGGTCGGCGATATCGGCAAGATGGTGGATGAGTTTTCCTCGTTCGCCCGAATGCCGAGCGCGACATTGGAGCGGCGCGACCTGTGCGCCATCGTCAGGGAAGCCCTGGTGCTGCAAAAGACCGGGAATGCCGACATTCGTTTTTCAACCGCGCTGCCCGACGAAGCGGTTGAGTTCGACCTCGATCGCCGCCTGGTGACCCAGGCCATCACCAATCTGGTCAAGAACGCCACCGAGGCAATCGAGGCCAGGGTGAGCGCCGATCCCGAACCTCCCGGCCACATCGGTGTCACCATCGCCCAGGACGAACACAGCATACAGGTGATCGTCAGGGACAACGGCGTCGGCTTGCCGAAAGAAAATCGCGGCCGCCTGACCGAGCCCTACATGACGACGCGGGAGAAGGGCACCGGGCTCGGCCTGGCCATCGTGAAACGGATCATGGAGGAGCACGGCGGAAGTCTTGAGCTGTCCGATGCTCCGGCTGAATTCGCCGACGGCTACGGCGCCGAGGTGCGCATGGTGTTTCCGGTGTCCGGTGATCCAGATGGCGAAAGTCACAACGGCACGGCGGCGACGGACGAGCGCCGGGATAGTAACGACAAGGAGTGAGTTAGCGAGATGGCCACCGATATCCTGATTGTTGATGATGAAGCCGATATCCGCGAGTTGATCGGCGGCATCCTGGAGGACGAAGGCTATGAGCCGCGGCTTGCGCACGACAGCGATTCGGCGCTTGCCTGCATCGACGAGCGACGGCCCTCGATGATCGTGCTCGACATCTGGCTGCAGGGCTCCAAGCTCGATGGTCTGGAACTGCTCGAGGTGATCAAGCAGTCGCATCCCGATGTGCCGGTGGTGATCATCTCCGGGCACGGCAACATCGAAACCGCGGTGTCGGCGATCAAGCTGGGTGCCTACGACTATATCGAAAAACCGTTCAAGGCCGATCGGCTGATCCTGATCGTCGCACGGGCCCTGGAGACGTCGCGTCTGCGGCGCGAGAATACCGACCTGCGCGAACGCTCGACAACCGAATCCGAGCTTGTCGGCAACTCCGTCGTGATGCGGCAGTTGCGCCAGAACATTACCCGGATCGCGCCGTCGAACGGGCGGGTGCTGATCACCGGACCCATGGGGGCCGGCAAGGAGTTGGTGGCGCGTACCCTGCATGCAGCCTCGCATCGCGCGATGGGTCCGTTCGTCATCCTGTCGGCTGCCACCATGACGCCGGAGCGCATGGAACATGAACTGTTCGGCGTTGAGGCCACCGATGGCGGGGTCAAGCAAACCGGAGCGCTGGAACAGGCGCACAGCGGCACCTTGTACATCGACGAGGTGGCCGACATGCCGCTGGAGACCCAGGGCAAGGTGCTTAGGGTGCTGGTAGACCAGAAGTTTGCCCGTGTCGGCGGCGCAACGCCGGTCAAGGTGGATGTCCGCATCGTATCGTCGACCAGCCGCAACCTCGGCGAGCTGATTTCACGCAATCTCTTCCGCGAGGATCTGTTCCACCGGTTGAGCGTCGTTCCACTGGAGGTTCCGGCATTGGTCGAACGGCGTGACGACATTCCAGACCTGATCAATCATTTCAGCACGCAATACTCCGTCCAGTCCGGACAGTCGGCGCGCACGTTTGCCGACGACGCGGTGGCAATCCTGCAGACCTGGGACTGGCCTGGTAACGTTCGGCAGTTGCGCAACAATGTCGAACGCATCCTGATACTCAGTTCACAGGAAAACGACGGCGACATCTCGGCAGACCTGCTGCCGACGGAGACCGAAGATGCAGGCGCCGGCGAGCCCGGTCTCGGCGGCGGGCACGTCATGGCGCTGCCTTTGCGCGAGGCGCGCGAGCTGTTCGAGCGCGATTATCTTTCCGCTCAACTGTCGCGCTTCGGCGGCAACATATCGCGCACCGCGGAGTTCGTCGGCATGGAAAGATCCGCCCTGCACCGAAAGATCAAGAGTCTGGGTGTCGGCAACACGGCCAGCGGGGCCCATCAAAGCTGATCCACTATTTGGTTCCATTGCTCTGGCGGAGCCTTTAACATTATGCGCGGCCTCATCTTGAGATCGTAGAGACAATGAATTGAGCGCCGGCAGGACTGCGGATCAAATATGAAGATTATCATTTGTGGCGCCGGGCAGGTTGGGACCGGTATCGCCGAACGGTTGTCCGAGGAAGACAACGACGTCACCGTCATCGACCGGTCGGCCGAACTTGTCGCCTCGATCAGCGATACGCTCGATGTGCAAGGTGTCGTCGGCCATGGCTCCCATCCCGACATCCTCGAGCAAGCCGGTGCGGCGGAAGCCGACATGATCATTGCAGCAACCTTTGCCGATGAAGTGAACATGATGGCGTGCGAAGTCGCGAATGCGATCTTCAATATTCCGACCAAAATCGCCAGGGTGCGCGCCCAGTCCTATCTGGCGCCGGAGTATCTCGGATTGTTCAGCAAGGAAAACACGGCGATCGATGTGGTGATCTCGCCGGAAATCGCTGTCGGCGACATGGTGTTGCGCCGGCTTGCGCTGCCCGGGGCCTTTGAGGCGATCTATTTTGCCGAAAACAGAGTTGTGGCAATGGGGATCACCCTGCTCGAGGACTGCCCGGTGGTCAATACGCCGCTGACCCAGCTCACGGAACTGTTCCCGGACCTGAACGCGGTGGTTGTGGCTATCCTGCGCGATGGCGAGCTGTCGGTGCCGCATGGCAGCGACCAGATGCTTCCGGGTGACAGTGTCTATGTGATTGCCGACCGCAACCAGGCGCAAAGGGCGCTGGGTCTGTTCGGCCATGAAGAACAGCAGGCAAAGCGGGTGCTGGTCGCCGGCGGCGGCAACATCGGGGTCTATGTGGCGCAAAGCCTTGAGGCGCGCGATGCCAACATGCAGGTCAGAGTTATCGAGGCCAAGCGGCAACGGGCCGAGGAAATCGCCGAGAGTTTCGAACGCACCATAGTGTTGAACGGCAACTGCCTCGACCAGAAGATCCTGCATGAGGCCGGTATTCGTCGCTGTCAGGTGTTTGTATCGCTGACCAATGACGACAAGGTGAATATCCTGTCGGGACTGCTGGCCAAGCAGGAAGGCGCCGAACAGGTGATGTCTCTGGTATCGGCCATGAAAGTGTCGCCGCTGCGCGCTTCAACCAACATCGATTCCTTTATCGATCCGCGCAGCGTGACGGTGTCGACCATTCTGCAACATGTCCGCCGCGGCCGGATACGCGGCGTTCATCCGCTCCAGGACGGAGAGGCCGAGATCATCGAGGCCGAGGCTTTGGAAACATCGCCGTTGATCGGCACACCATTGCGCGAGATTGAAATGCCCGCAGGTGTGCGAATCGGTGCCATCGTTCGCGATGAGAACGTCATTATCCCGGACGGCAACACCGCAATCAAACCTCACGACCATGTGATCCTGATCGCGCTGCGCGAAGATGTAAAACAGATTCAGCAATTGTTTCGAGTCAGTTTGGAATACTTTTGAGCCCGTCTTTCAATCGGAATGACGCTAGCCATTGAAGTATAGGCCAATTTTACGTTACCCTAGGGTAATTCCAACTGCTGTGAGCGCGCGTAAGATCTGAGAGTGCATGGACGTATCGTACATGCCGCCCCCAACTTCAGGATGAATGTTATGGCACAAGAAAAATCACAAAACCTGCAAGACACGTTCCTCAACCATGTCCGAAAGAACAAGACACCGGTCACGGTGTTCCTGGTCAACGGCGTGAAACTGCAGGGGGTGATCACCTGGTTCGACAATTTCTGCGTGTTGCTGCGCCGGGACGGCATGTCGCAACTGGTCTACAAGCATGCGATCTCGACTATTATGCCGGCGGCACCTATTTCTTTGTTTGAAGAAGACGGCGGAGCGTAGTTAGATACAACCGTCAGGTAGCTACAGCGACGGGTCAATTGTCAGGCATCAGTTTTCAGAATGAAGAAAAACCGGCAACCCGTGCCCTGGTGCTGTGCATCGAACTGACCGGTGGCCGGGCAGGGCGCTCGGCCGAGGGTCGGCTGGCAGAGGTCGTCAGCCTGGCCAAGGCAATCGAACTGGACGTCGTGGCAGGTCGCATCGTCACATTGGCAAAGGTTGTCCCGGCGACCTTTCTCGGCAAGGGCAAGGTCGAAGAGATCGGCGATGAGTTGCGGGCGCTCGACTGTGAACTGGTGATCTTCGATGGTCAGTTGTCGCCGGGCCAGCAGCGCAACCTGGAGCGGGCATGGAAAGCCAAGGTCCTCGACCGCACCGGCCTGATCCTGGAGATTTTCGGACGCCGCGCCCAGACCCGCGAAGGTGCCCTGCAGGTCGAGCTGGCGCATCTGGAGTACCAGCGAACGCGTTTGGTCAGGTCATGGACGCACCTTGAACGCCAACGCGGCGGTTTCGGGTTTCTCGGCGGGCCGGGTGAAACGCAGATCGAGGCGGACCGGCGCGTCATCCGCGACAGGATAGCTGCCATCAAGAAGCAAACGGCTGCAATCAAGCGCACGCGCGGTCTGCATCGCAAGTCGCGCAAGAAAGTGCCGTTTCCGATCGTAGCCCTGGTCGGTTACACCAATGCCGGCAAGTCGACGCTGTTCAACCACCTGACCAGCGCTGATGTGTTTGCCAAGGATCTTCTGTTCGCCACGCTCGATCCGACCATGCGGCAGGTCGCGCTGCCCAAGGGGCGCAAGATCATTCTATCCGACACTGTGGGCTTCATATCCGAACTGCCGACGATGCTGGTGGCTGCGTTCCGGGCGACGCTGGAGGAAGTCCTGGAAGCCGACATCATCGTCCACGTCCGTGACGTCGCTCACCCGGAAAGCGACCTCCAGGCCGAGGATGTTTATGCCGTGCTGTCTGAGCTCGGACTCAAGCCCGAAAAGCTCGATCATGTCATCGAATTCTGGAACAAGATCGACCTGGTCAGCACCGAACGTGCAACCACGTTGAGAGAGCAGGGCAAGCGGCGCACAGGCGTGCTGCTGGGGTCAGCATTGACAGGGCAGGGGGCTGATGAACTGCTGGCGTTCATCGAGGACCGCCTGGCCAGGGACTCCCGTCTTTTTCAGATCGACCTGTCGGCCAGTGCAGGAGCGGATTTAGCGTGGATCTATGAGAACGGCGAAGTGCTGCAGCGGAGTGCTGACGATCAGGGAGACATCAGACTGGTTGCCCGCTTCGAGCCCGCAAGGCTGAACGCCGCACGGCGACGGCTGAAGACGCAAATGCACGAGGTCGATCACCCAGCAGGGCTTGCCGCTGCCCAATGAATCGATACCGGTGGCTCAGTCGCGCTCAAGGCGCTTTGCCTCATCCCACAAGGCGTCGAGCTGTTCAAGGCTTTGCTCTGTCATTGTTTTATTCGACTTTTCAATTGATTGTTCGATATACCTAAAGCGTCGTTTGAACTTCGTGCATGTCGAACGCAAGGCTTGTTCCGGATCAATGCCATGGTGGCGGGCCAGATTGGCCAAGACGAACAGCAGGTCGCCCAGCTCCTCTGCCATGGCCCGGGTGTCGCCGGATCGGTCGGCGGATCGCAATTCGTCGATTTCTTCGGTGATCTTGTCGAAAACGCCGGTGGTATTTGGCCAGTCGAAGTTTGCCCGGGCGGCACGCGATTGCAGCTTTACCGACAGCGTCAGTGCGGGCAGGGCGGTTGGCACGTCACCCAGAATGCCCTGCTCGCTTTGGTTTCGCTCACGGTCCTTGATCTCTTCCCAAAACCCCGGTTTCGGCGGTTTTTCCCGCTCTTGCGGCGATCCGAAGACATGTGGATGACGGCGCAGCATCTTGGAATTGATCGCTTCGACGGTATCTTCGAAACAAAATGCGCCTTGCTCGCTGGCCATCTGGCTGTGGTAGACGACCTGAAGCAGCAGGTCGCCGAGTTCGGCGCGCAGGTCGTCCATGTCGTTGCGGTCGATAGCGTCGGCGACCTCGTAGGCTTCCTCGATCGTGTAGGGCGCTATGGTCTCAAAGGTCTGCGCGATGTCCCAAGGGCAACCGTTGTCGGCGTCCCTGAGGGCGCGCATGATGGCCAGCAGGGTGGTGATCTCGGAGCGTGGCAGGTCTTTGGTGTCTGTCATCCTGTTGGCTCAATCCAATTCGCATAATATATATTATGGAATATATTGAGTGCAACTAACCGCATCAAACTGCAAACTCGCACACCATCCCGTCATGGGCGGGCACCACGTTTTCCGGCAGTTGAGCCCGCAGGACGTCGTAGTCCATATCGACGTGCAGGTTGGTGAGCACAGCCCGCTTCGGCTTCAATCTTTCGATCCAGTCGAGCGCTTCGGGCAATGACAGGTGGCTTCTGTGCGGCGTCGGGCGCAAGGCGTCTATGATGAACGTGCCCAGACCATGAAGCTGTTCAGCCGCCTGTTCGGTGATCTTGCTGACGTCCGGCAAATACGCCAGGTCGCCAATGCGGAACCCGAGCGCCCGGATCGTACCGTGATCGACTTCAAATGGCACAACCGTGACCGGCCCGCCGTCGCCGTCCAACTCAATCGGGTCGTCCGGCTTCAGGCGGTTCATCTCAAGGATGGGCGGATAGTCGCTGCCTGGCGGTGTGTAGAAGCAATAGCCGAAGCGGCCAAGCAGCATGGTGCCGGTGCGGTCGTTGGCCCAGATCGGCACCCGCCGGCGCATCAGCAAAGCAAAGGCGCGCAATTCGTCAATGCCGTGGGTGTGGTCGGCATGCTCGTGGGTATAAAGCACGGCATCGAGTGTCTTGACTTCCTGATCGATCATCTGGTCACGCAGGTCGGGTGCCGTGTCGATCAGTATCCGGGTTATGCCACCGGCGTCGTTCCTGACCTCCGCCAGCGCCGAGCATCGCCGGCGCCGGTTGCGCGGGTTTGACGGGTCGCACTTACCCCACACGTTGCCTATGCGCGGCACGCCACCGGAGGATCCGCAGCCGAGGATAATGAAGCGCCCATTGGTCATGAGGCCGCTCCATTGCGGTATAACCGCGGAACCGGCACCTTGGAAAACAGGCGGAAAAAATTCTGCGAGGTCGCGCGTGCCGCAGCCGTGTCATCGATATTGCGCAACTCAGCCAGGCGGGCCAGCGTGTGGGCGACATAGGCCGGTTCGTTCGGTCGTCCGCGATGCGGCACGGGCGCCAGGTACGGTGCATCGGTCTCGACCAGGATACGGTCCAGCGGCACGGTACGCGCCGCCTGGTGTATTTCCGTGGCGTTCTTGAAGGTCAGGATGCCTGAGAACGAGAAATAGGCCCCGAGCGCAATACCGGCAGATGCAAGTTCATGACTTGAAGAAAAGCAGTGGAGCAGGGGTTTGAAGGCCCCCTGCCCCATTTCCTCACGAAGAATCTGTGCGGTGTCGTGCTCGGCCGAGCGCGAGTGGATGACCAGCGGCAAACCGCTGCGGCGGGCTGCTTCTATGTGTACCCTGAAACCGGCCGCCTGCATGGCGCGCGGGGAATTGTCGTAGTGATAGTCAAGGCCGGCCTCGCCGATGGCGACGACCTTGGGATGGGTTGCCAGTTCGACCAGTTCATCGGCAGTGACATCGGGCTCTTCTGCCGCATTGTGTGGATGGGTGCCGACCGAACAATAGACCGATGGATGCGCTTCGGCGATCTTGAGGATACGGTCGAACTTGCGCACCCGCGTGCTGATCGTGACCATCAGATGCACACCGGCCGCGGCGGCCCGTTCCAGCACGCCGGGCAGATCGTCCGACAGGACGTCGAAATCAAGATGGCAATGACTGTCGACAATGGGAAATGTCATCGCGCCAGGTGCATTCATGCTTCTTTTTCGACGTAGCGCGGAAACACGCCCTGCGGCACGGGCAAAATCGTGCCGGCCTTCAGGCGGTTGTTCGCGCCGAGTTGTGAAAATCCGCGCAGATCGTCCGCAACGGCCAATTGATCCAACAGCCGGGCCGCGCTGTCCGGCATGTAGGGTTGCACGAGGATTGCGAACTGGCGCACGGCCTCGGCGGCGACATAGAGCACGGTCGCCATGCGTTCGGGGTCGGTTTTCTTCAGCGCCCAGGGTTCCTGACCGGCAAAATATCGGTTTGCATCGCCGACCAGCTTCCAGATGGCATCTAGCGCCTTGTGTATGGCTTGCGTTTCGTGATGGCTGCGAACCTCATCGAGCACGCCGTCGACAGCCGAAAGCAGCGCCTGGTCGTCCGGAGTAAGTTCCCCGCACGCCGGCAGCGCCCCGCCGCAATTCTTGGCGATCATCGACAAAGCCCGCTGGGCCAGATTGCCGAGATCATTGGCCAGGTCGGCATTGATGCGGTTGACGATCGCCTCGTGGCTGTAGTTGCCATCCTGTCCGAACGGCACTTCGCGCAGAAAGAAAAACCGCATCTGATCGACGCCATAGCGTTCGGCCATGGCTACCGGATCGATCACATTGCCGACCGATTTAGACATCTTCTCGCCGCGGTTGAACAGAAATCCGTGGGCGAACACACGTTTGGGAAGCGCCAGGCCGGCAGACATGAGGAATGCCGGCCAGTAGACGGCATGGAAGCGTACGATATCCTTGCCGATCACATGCAGATCAGCCGGCCAAAAATCAGCGCGAGGGCTATCGGGATCGGGAAACCCGGTGGCTGAAATGTAGTTGGTCAAGGCGTCGACCCAAACATACATAACATGGCCCGGCGCATCGGGAACGGGGATACTCCAATCAAAAGTCGTGCGCGACATCGACAGGTCTTCCAACCCGCCTTTGACGAAACTCATGACTTCATTGCGTCGTTCCGGCGGACCGATGAATTCCGGTTGAGCCTCATAGTGGGCGAGCAGCTTGTCTTGATACTGCGACAGGCGGAAGAAATAACTTTCCTCCTCCACCCATTCGACGGGCGTGTTGGTGCCTTTGGAAAACTTCTGACCGTCGCGATCCTCAATCTCATCTTCGGTGTAGTAGGCCTCGTCACGCACCGAATACCAGCCGGCATATTTGTCGAGATAGATATCGCCGTTGGCCGCCATCCGCTTCCATACCTCGGTGACCGCCGCCTTGTGGCGCGGCTCGGTGGTGCGGATGAAATCGTCGTTGGAACAGTTGAGCACCTCGACCATGCGGCGGAACTTGGGTGTCATTTCCTCGACGAACTGGACTGCCGTCTTGCCTTGCCGGGTCGCGGTCTGCTGTATTTTCTGACCGTGCTCGTCGGTTCCTGTCAAAAAGAACACATCAAAGCCATCCAGCGCCTTGAATCGGGCCAGAGCATCGGTTGCCAGTGCCTCGTAAGCGTGGCCGATGTGGGGATCACCGTTTGGATATGAAATTGCGGTGGTGATGAAATATTTCGGTTTGCTGGTCATCGCATATCAGTGCTGTGCTTCAGGCGGCGCGCTGGTCCAGCTTGATGCGTTCAAGAGACTCGATTGCATCCAACAAAACCTCGCGGCGGTCGAGGTTTAGGGCATTTGCGCGGCGAATGGAATGACTTATGTCGCAGGCGTGTTCCGCCAGCCGCGCGGCCTGCGCGATGTTGTTTGCGGCCTGGCCCTCGGCCTCGGACATGACCCGCTGCTGAAGCAAGTCACAGAACAGGTGGTAATCCTCATCGTTCTTCCTCTGGGCGAGATAGTCGCACAACGCCCATACCGGTTTGCGATCGAACGGCGCGCCGGCATCCAGGATGTCGATGAACTGCTTGAATTTCTTACCGGCGCCTGATGAGGCCAGTTGCAGCGCCCTGCCCGCGCTTCCTGCCGAGAATTCTGCAACGAACCCATCGTCCAGTACCGTCTGTGGCGCGACCTCGTGCACGACCTTGGAGACTGTGCGCGCGTCGAGGGGCCGGAGTTGAAGTGCGATGCAGCGCGAGCGGATGGTTGCCAGAAGGCGGCCGGGAGAATGGGCGACGAGCAGGAACAATGAACGCATCGGCGGTTCCTCAAGACACTTCAACAGCGCATTGGCCGCCTCGCCGTTGAGGTCGTCGGCGGCATCGACAATGCAGACGCGCCAACCTCCCTCAGCGGCGGTGTGGGCATAAAACCCCGGCGCCCGGCGAGCCTGTGCGACATCGATGATGGATTTGATGCGTTTGGTCTTCGGATCGAATGGTCGCTCGAGTGTCAGCAAGTCGGCATGGCCTCTGGCCTCGATCCGCCTGGCCACGGGATGATCGGGCGCCACGTAGAGTTCATCAGATGACACCAGTTCCGGCTGCGGATTGGCCAGAACAAAGCGGGCGAAGCGGTAGGCCAGCGTTGCTTTGCCGATCCCTTGCGGTCCGCACAGCAGCCAGGCGTGGTGCATGCGACCTGAAGTGTAGGCCTGCAACAGGCTGCGTTCAGCGTCTTCCTGGCCATAGAGGACATAGCGTGCTCTGGGGTGGTGCGGGGTCTGTCTGGGGTCTTCGCTGGCGTCGTCCATGTGCCCCTGCGATATCAGTCGCCTGCCCTGCTTGCAACGATTTCGGCAATCTCTGCGGCGATTTCCGCAATCGTCCGCCCGGCATCGATGACGCAGCACCGCGCCGGGTTGTCCCGGGCCCGGTCGAGAAATCCGCTGCGTACCGTGGCGTGAAACTCCGGGCCCTTGCGCTCATAGCGGTCTTCGGCCTGGTTGGAACGCTCGGAAGCCCGGGCCAGACCGACGGTGGGGTCTAGATCGAGGATAAACGTCAGGTCGGGCAGGGTTTCTCCGACGATAGCCGTGCACAGCTGATCGATGAATCCAAGCGAACAATCGCCGGCACTGCCCTGGTAGACGTATGTGGAATCGATGAACCGGTCGGAAATCACCCAGGCCCCGCGCCGCAGCGCCGGGCGAATGACCTGGTTAAGGTGGCTGTCGCGTGCAGCATAGTTGAGAAGCGCCTCGGCCTCGGCAGACCAGCGATCCGTGGCCCCGCTGACGAGCAAGCTGCGGACCGCCTCGGCGGCGGGTGTGCCGCCGGGTTCGCGGGTCGTCACCACGTCAACGCCGCGGCTGGCGAGATTTTCGGCCAACAGCGCGATTTGGGTAGATTTACCGGTCCCCTCCCCGCCTTCGAATGTGATGAACAGGCCGTCTGCCACCAAAGTTCACCCGCCGAATATCATGAAGGCGAGTGTATCGTAGGCCTTGCGCCACATCGAGGGGTTGACATCCACACTGCCGCCGGTGTGCAGCGGTTGGGTGGACACGGTCTTGCCGTCGACGCTCAGGCGGATAAAGCCGACCTTCTGTCCTTGTCGGATTGGCGCCCGCAACGGGCCGTCGTAAACGACCTCTGCCGTGGCCGTCGCCCTCTCCTCTTCTGTCAGGAGCAAGTTGACCGGGGTCTGGGAAACCAGGCTCACCCATGCCTTTTCGCCGCCCCAGACCCGCGCTTCGGAGACCGTCTCACCGGTTTCGTAGATGTTGACGGCCTGAAATCGTCTGAAGCCCCAATCGAGGATTTTCTTGGCTTCCCTGGCACGTTCCGACTTCGAGCGCATGCCGTTCAGCACGACCACCAGACGGCGGCCGTTGCGCTTTGCCGAGCCGACCAGCCCGTAACCCGATTCCTTGATGTAACCGGTCTTGATGCCATCGGCGCCGGGGAAATCGCGCAGCAGCGGATTTCGATTGTGTTGCTTGATCCCGTTCCAGGTGAACTCAAGCTGGCTGTAGTGCTTGTAGAATTGCGGAAACACTTCGATCAGATAGCGGGCCAGACTGGACAACTCACGTGGCGTCATGCGGTGTTCGGGATGATAGAGGCCGGTGGAATTCTTGAAGGTCGATTGCTCGAGGCCAAGTTCGCGTGCCCGCTTGGTCATCAACCCGGCAAAGGCTTCCTCCGAACCGGCGATGCCTTCGGCGATGGCGATGCAGGCATCATTGGCCGACTGCACCGTCACGCCCTTGATCAGATCGATCAATTTCACACGCGAATTGAGTTCGGCATACATTGTCGACCCGCCGGAGGACGCACCGCCTCTGCGCCAGGCAACCTCGGAGATGATGAATTCGTCGCTGAGTTTAAGCCGGCCAGATTTGACCCGCTCGAACACCATCAGCATGGTCATGATCTTGCTCATGCTGGCCGGGGACATCAATTCATCGGCGTTTTTCTCGAAGTACACCTTGCCCGACTTGGAATCGAGCAGGATGGCGTACTTGGCATTGGTATCGAATTCATCCTGGGCGAACGCGCGGTTCGCCGAGAGCGGTCCGGCGATGAAAAATCCGCACAGGACGATCATCGCCACCCTACGAATTCCGCTGCGGACATGCCGCAAATGGAAACAGGCAACCAGCAAGTGAAGGTTACTCATGAAACGCCAAAGCCTTCCGTACGGGTGGTCGGGAAGCTTAGCAGGCACAGGATCGAAATCAAGTGGCCGGTCGCGCCTGTTCAGTTTCTTGCCACAACCAATCGGGCGTCGTGGTGGCCGGCCTGTACCGCGCGATCCTGGGCGTGCTCAGCGGTGCCACGGTCATTGAGAGGGCCGAGCTTGACCCGGTACAAGGTGCCATACTGGCCATTGACCGGAGTGATAATGACCGGGGCGACGTCTTGCAGATTGCGCTTGGCCCGTTCCGCATTGGCCTGGTCGCCGAAAGCTCCGACCTGCACAAAATAGCCCTGGGCGACCTGGCCGACCGGCTTCAATGCAACGTTGCCGGTCGAAACCGAAGCCACTCTGGTGGCCGAGCCATTACCATCAGCCGCGGCAATCATGCGTGAAAGCGGGGTGCCTCTGCGCAGTTGGTCATTCATGGCCGCCAGGTGGGTGCCCTGATCGTTGACCGGTGCCGGGCCGATGAATTGAACCCGTACCTTAGCCTTTCCCTTGCGGTCATAGCCAAGAATCCGGGCCGACTTGCGCGAAAGATCGATGATCCGGTCGCCGACGAAGGGACCGCGGTCGTTGATGCGCACGATCAACTGACGGCCGTTTTCCTGGTTGGTGACCTTGGCATAGCTCGGTAACGGCAACGTCGGATGCGCGGCCGAACGATAATCCATGTCGAACCACTCGCCGTTGGAGGTCATCCGCTTGTGGAACTTGGGTCCGTACCAGGAGCCGGTTCCGGTCTTGTCATATGATGGATTTGCGGCCGGATAGAATTTGTTGCCGGCAACCGTGTACGGCTTGCCGATATGGCGGCGCCCTCCCCCTTTGGGGATCGGTCCCGATCCCTGATACATCGGGCTGCCAACGCCCGCGAACGGGTCCTGCTTGCCGGATTTTCCGCAGCCGGAGAGAACCAGGCTGGCGGTCAGGAGAATGGAAACCGTTGTCGCCGCGCCGGCCAGCTTCCAGGCGGAACCTGCCATCTTTGCGGGGTTCGACAATGACATGACGCGACTGCTCATACTCAACTCACTGGATACTCAAGGCCCGGCACTTGGACGACACATCCGCCGGAACAGCGTTAAAATGGTGTTACTGTTTTGCCGCCGAAGTGGTTAAGGCCGCATTGAGGAACATGGTTAACGATTAAAGTTTTATCGAATACACCCAGGCTTCGGGTTATTGCAGACTGGCCTGCTCTGCCCTTTTCATCCGATCGAGATTGGACCGGGCCTGCTCCAGGCCCTGCTCGGCAGCGTCCTGATAGAGTTTCAGTGCGCCCTGCTTGTCCATCGCCCCGCCCCAGCCCATCTCGTACATGCCGGCAAGATTGTTCTTGGCCCACAGGTGCTGCTGATCGGCTGCCTGGGCGAACAGCTTGCGCGCCGCAGCCAGATCCCGGTCGATGCCCTTGCCGGTCAGATAAGCCAGGGCAAGATTGTTCTGGGCATCTGCAATACCGGCTGCGGCGGCCTTCTTGTACCACTCGACCGCCTGTTTTGCGTCTGGCTCGAGGCCCTCGCCGGCATCGTACATGTAGCCCAACCAGTGTTGCGCCTCGGTATGCCCCTGGCGGGCAGCGGTCGTGTAGAGCCGGGCGGCAAGGTCCGGCGCACGGTCGAGGCCATCTCCGCCGCTGTGGATAATCCGAGCCAGCCGGAACTGTGCCTCGGTATTTCCGCGTTCTGCGGCACGCTTGTACCATGTCGCCGCCTTGACCAGCGACTTCCTGCGCTTGTCGCGCCCGAACTGATAGGATTCCGCTACCGATATCTGGGCCTCGGCATCTCCTGCCTTGGCAAGCTTAAGGCGCTGCCAGAACGAGAGATCCTGCAGCGATTTTTCGCTTTGGGCAACGGTCGGGCCGGCGGCTGCAAAGGCCAACGCAATCACGGCGCATACAACCCAACAGGCCCGGATCAACCGGCGCGGTGCGGTGGTGACGGTGTTGGTGTGTCCGGTCAAGTCCATGCCTGTGATCTAATCGCGTTCAGTGGCAATATTGTGATATCCTTGCTATTGCCGCCGCCTTGCGGCACCATTTTAGGAGGTTTCTTACCCGCAAAGGGGCTCTCAATGGCCAAGATGGCATCCAAATCCAACGCCAAGGGCAAGAACGCGGCGAAATCCACCAGCACTGAAACCCCCTGGCTCGACAACTATGCCGAAGGGGTAGATTGGCACACGCCGATCAAGGGCACCAGCCTGCCGGACATGTTCGATGCATCGGTTGCCGCCAATGGTGACAGTCCGTGCACGGATTTTTTGGGCGCGCAACTGACATATGCGGACATCGGCTACATGGCCGACAGGTTCGCTGCCGGTTTGCTGGACAAGGGATTTGGCCGCGGCCATCGCATCGGCCTGTTCCTGCCGAACACGCCGTTCTACGTCGCGGCCTTCTACGGCATCCTGAAGACCGGCGCGACAGTGGTCAATTTCAATCCGCTGTATACGGTCGAGGAGCTTGAGTATCAGGCTAGGGATTCGATGATTTCCGCCATGGTAACGCTCGATCTTGCGCAACTCTACAATAAGGCTCATGCCGTGGCTGAAACCGGTGTCGTGCAATCGGTGATCGTGTGCCCGTTTTGCGACATCCTGCCGACCTTCAAGTCGCTGCTGTTCCGGTTGTTCAAGTCCAGCCACCTTGCAACCGCCGGCACCATCAACGAAGCACCTTCGACGATTCACTGGCGTGACATCACCGACAATGAAGGGGACTTCAAACAGGCAATCATTTCGCCCGATGAGGATATTGCGCTGCTGCAATATACCGGCGGCACCACCGGGACACCGAAAGGCGCGATGCTGACCCACAGCAATCTGACCATCAACGTGGAACAGATCATCGCCTGGTCAGCTTCGCTAAAATTTCAAAAGGAACGGGTGATGGGTATCCTGCCGTTCTTTCATGTGTTTGCAATGACCACGGTGCTGAATTTCGGCATCCGCACCGGCGCTCAAATGATCCTGATGCCGCGTTTCGACATCGACCAGGCTGTTCAACTGATCCGCAAGTCCAAGCCGACGATCTTTCCGGGCGTCCCCACCCTGTACACCGCCCTTCTCAACCATGGCGGGCTCAAACCCATCGACATGAACTCGCTCAAGCTGTGCATCAGCGGCGGCGCACCGTTGCCGAATGAAGTTCGGCGGGAATTCGAGAACTTCTCCGGCTGCCGGCTTGTTGAGGGCTACGGTCTGTCGGAGACCTCGCCGGTGGCAACGGTCAATCCGATTGTCGGACTGGAAAAGGACAACTCGATCGGTCAACCGGTCAGCAATACCTTCATCTCGATCCGCTCGCTTGAGGACTCAAGCAAAGCCATGCCGCTGGATGAACCCGGCGAAATCTGCATCAAGGGACCTCAGGTGATGCCGGGATATTGGAACAAGCCGGAGGAAACCGCCGACACCTTCACCGGTGAGTTCTTCAAGACCGGCGATGTCGGATATATGGACAAGGACGGTTTCACGTTCATCATCGACCGCATCAAGGACATGATCAATTGCTCCGGTTACAAGGTCTATCCGCGCCGGATCGAAGACGCGATCTACGCTCATCCAGCGGTGGACGAAGTGACCGTGGTGGGCATACCGGACGAATACCGCGGCGAGGCACCCAAGGCATTCATCAAGCTGAAGCCCGGAAAGACGGTCAGCGCAGAAGACATTCTGGAACATCTGAAACCCAAGATCTCAAAACTGGAGATGCCGGAAGAGATCGAGTTTCGCGATGAACTCCCAAAGACCATGGTCGGCAAATTGTCGAAGAAGGAACTGCGCGAAGAGGACTAGGGTCAGGACCCATTAATTAGCGCAGACGGGTCCAGGTTTGCGATCCGCATATTACGTAGGCGACACAGCCCTCGACAACCAGTCGGTCGCGGTCAAGGTCGATGGTTGCGGTATAGGTGTCACCGTCCTCGGGATTGTAGATCTGCCCCTTCCAGTGGCCCGGGCGCTCGGCGGCCTTCATGCCATGAACGATCGTCAGGCCAAGAAGCGGGCGCCCACGAAGCTTCGGATCGGGATTATGCCGGTCCGCCTTGAAGAGACCGGTCTCGTCAAACGGTTCGGCAAGATAAACAACCTTGCCGCAATAGCCACTCGGGCAGGCTTCGATCGTGATGTGGGATTCGCCGTGTTCGGTGCGCCATACGCCTTCGAGCCCGGCCGCAAGAGCCGGTTGCACGCTTGTTGCGCATGCCAACACCATCACCAGTGCCTTTGTCGCCTGCATGGAATTCGCGTCCGAGCCGCACGTCATCGCAGATGCGATTGCCTAGGGTCAGGACTCATTAGTTAGCACCATTCTGTTTGCCAAGGACGGCCCGCCTGCAGGCAAACCCTATTTGCCCGCTGAGTGCGTTAGACAGGCTTGAAAACCAACCAGGTTTCCGGCACCTGTCTGCCTGTTCAGCGGGCAAATCCGCTGCGCAGAATGGCGTTAATTAATGGGTCCTGACCCTAAGTATGATGATGGTTTGTGTTCTTTAAACGGCACCGGCCCTTGCAATGCCGGGTTGCCTCGCGGCCAGAAATTGCTATGACACGTTAGCGTTCACGACAAAGCATATGCACCCGGTCCGGAGGGGTGGCAGAGTGGTCGAATGCGGCGGTCTTGAAAACCGTTGGGCTTCACGGTCCCGGGGGTTCGAATCCCTCCCCCTCCGCCATCAATTTTATTTAAGTCATTGTTTTATTAATAATTTTTTAAGATTTATTTTTTGCATGCCCACACTTGTGCCTACTTATTGGCATTATAGACGCTGCGCTTGGCTTTCTTAGGACCAATAATTCACAAACAGATGCGTTAGATGGTGATGGTCTTATGACTGAGAAAGATAATGACAATACCGAGGCTGAAGGCAAGCAAGCAACAGGACACCTCCGGAAACCTCGCCATCACCGGAGTCGCGTTGTGCAGAACTGGAACGCGGATGAATCAAACCGTGAACAATCAGCGATCATATCGGTATCGAGCACCCTTCAAAGAAAGGGCAGTCGAGTTTCCGGA
>JAHEJE010000215.1 GCA_024639035.1 Alphaproteobacteria bacterium | reverse complement strand
ATTTCCAGTCAGGCGTCTGGCTCGACGATTTCGGCGCCGGTATTTCAGAACCGTTTATCGTCACCGAAACCGGCGGCGAACGCCTGTGCGATGTCGCTCGCGAACTGGTGATCGTATAGATAATTTCAGCCGGATCACAGCAGTGCCCCACCTGAGCCGCAGTCCCGGCTCATGATCGAGGGCCTTAGTGCCGACTTTGCACGCTGGCCGGACCGTCGGTCACATCGTGAATCTGAACCGGCTCGGCCGCATGCCGAAGCAGCACTTCTGGAACGTCGAGCCCCATCCGGGCACTTGCGATCGGCACGATCAGGACGGAAAACCCGGCATCGAGGCGGAAGGCCAGATCTTCCTGCATTGCTTCGGTGATCCAGTCCCCCAGATCCGGCAGTCGATCCGCCAACACAAACCGCTCGTGACGGGCACGCTCACCAGTGCTGGCCACAACTGTCATATCTTCGACCGCGAGCCCCAAGCCCTCGAATTCGTGCAGTGCCTCGTAAAGCGCTGCCCGACCATCAAAGACGCCAATCGCCAGTCTGGATTTTTCTGCCTTGTCCATGAGCGGGCACTCCTCGCTCGCCGGTGCGGCTGTAGCAAATGCGTGTTCAGACGTGATTTGATTCAAGATAAACCCTCGTCACCCGAGGCCAACTCGGCCAGTTTGTTCATATCGCGCACGTGCACGATGGTTGCTTCCGGCAGTTCGATGATGCCGCTGTGCTTCAGCTTGGTCATGTTCCGGCTCACGGTCTCGATCGTCAGGCCGAGGTAGTCGGCGATGTCCGTGCGCGTCATGCACAAGTCGAAATAGGTCTGTTGAGTGCCATCCCTGCTGTACCGTCCGGCCAGCATCATCAGGAAGGAGGCAAGTTTTTCTATCGCGGTCTTGCGGCCCAGCAGCAACTGGTGCTCCTGCATGCGCGCGAGTTCGGCGCTGGCGCTCAGCAGCAAACGGTGCCCTAGCCCGGCATGCTTGCGAGCATCGCGCATTACAGCGCAACTGGAGATGCTGCGCACCTTTGATCGGCAAACGGCCTCGCAGCTGTAGCGGTAGGCACCGTCCTGACCGAGACCGATCAGATCGCCGGGATGGGCAAAAGAAATAATCTGCCGCCTGCCGTCGAGCAACATGCGGTAGTTGCACAAGACACCGTCAACCACCTCGTAGAAGAACTCAACCTTGTCGCCCTCGCAAAACAGTTCCTCGTGCGTGCATAGCGCCTGGTCGTGCGTGTTGCACTCGACAAGACTGCTCATCGGCATGGAAACCGGTTCAGCCTTTAAGGCGGTCTGATTTGCCGGCGAAAAATACATTCTGTTGAACCCTCAGTGTGCGGCATTCGGGGCCGTCCCGTACAAAGCATCACAATGCACGAGCGTATCGCGCATATCCCCGCACTGTAATGAATTGTAACAACGTGTAACCGTGCTGCGGGCTCATGATTGCCGGCCGACACGCGGGAATGTCAGATTTCGCATTGAGTGTTTTGCTGTGCAGTGCTGTAATGAACGCCATCCGGGGGGATTGGAGTGCCTAATTGCAGACAACGGCTGCGAGACACATTCTGGTTGTCGACGACGATGCCAAGGTCCGCCTGCTGCTGCGCCGTTGCCTTGAGCAGGACGGGTATCGGGTAAGTGAAGCCGTCGGCGAAGCGGATACGATGAAGATGGTATCCGCGGGCAGCGTGGACCTGGTTACCCTGGACCTCAACCTGAATGGCGAGGACGGGCTCGACATTGCCCGCAGTATCCGTGCCGCGTCGACGGTGCCGATTGTCATGGTGACCGGCAAAGGCGACACAATCGACAGGGTTGTAGGTCTTGAGTTGGGGGCCGACGACTACATATCCAAGCCGTTCCATGTCCGCGAATTGCTGGCCCGCATCCGCACCGTGCTGCGGCGAACCGCCGGCCTGTCGAACGTTCCGGGTTGCGCACCGGATGAAAGGGCGGACGATCGCTATACTTTCGGCACCTGGACGGTCGATTTTTCCAAACTTGAACTGCATGCGGTCGGCGGCGAGCCGCACGAACTGACAACGGCGGAGTTCAAACTCCTGGAAGCCTTGATCAAGAACGCCAAGCGCGTCCTGACCCGCGATCAGCTGATGGATCATGTGAACGGTCGCGATTGGAGTCCTTTCGACCGCAGCATCGACAATCAGATCGCCCGCCTGCGCCGCAAGATCGAGAACAATCCCGCTCATCCGGAGCTGATCAAGACCGTGCGCGGTGTCGGCTACAGTTTCACCGCGGACGTGGAGCTGGCCACGCGCTAGAGCTTAGGGTCCTGACCCTAATCGTTCGCAAAGGCCCGCGCGACGGCCTTGGCGAGGTCGATCTGGCGGTAGGGTTTGCGCAGCACAGACAGCCTTTCCGCCGCCAGCTTGTCCGGGTGCACGATGTCTTCAGCGTAACCTGACGTCAGCAACAGCTTCAGGTCGGCCCGCGTTTCGCGCAGCGTTTCGCACAGTTCATAGCCGGACATGCCGCCAGGCATGACGATATCGGTGAACACCAGGGCGATGTCGTCGCGCTCACCGATTACCGCCAGGGCCTGTTTCGCATTCTCCGCCTCGACAACCGAATATCCCAGTTCCGTCATCCGTTTGACGGTCAGCCGGCGCACCCGGTCGTCGTCCTCAACGACCAGCACCGCCTGGCCGGTGCCTTTGGGCATGCGAGCAGCAGGTTGTTCCTTCACGACTGCTGCGGCATCCTCGGCGCGCGGCAGATAGATGTTGATCGTGCTTCCCTTGCCGATCTCGCTGTAGACCGTCACATGCCCGCCGGACTGCTTTGCAAAACCATAGACCATCGACAGGCCGAGGCCGGTGCCCCGCCCCGGTTGCTTGGTCGTAAAGAACGGTTCGAAGACCCGCGCCTGGATGTCCCGCGGCATGCCGGTCCCGGTATCGGACACCGAAAGCAGCACATAGTCGCCCGGCTCCAGGCCGATTTCATAGAGGGTGTATTCATCGTCCAGCACGGTGTTGCGGGCTTCCATGACCAGTCTGCCGCCACCTTCCATGGCATCGCGGGCATTGACCGCCAGGTTGACGATCGCCGAACCCAACTGCCCGGGATCGACCCGAACCGGCCACAGGTCCGTGCCCATCACGTTGCTCAATGCAATGTCTTCGCCAAGGGTGCGATGCAGCAGGTCCGTCAGGCTGAGCATTTCGGCATTGAGATTGATGACCCGCGGCTCGAGGTGGCTGCGCCGGGCGAACGCCAGCAGTCTTTCGGTCAGGCTGGCACCGAGATTGGCTGCTTCCTGTGCCTCGCCGACCAACTCTGCCTGGGTCGGCTTCAGCGGCTGCATCTGCAGCAGTTCGAGATTGCCGATAATGACCGTGAGTAGGTTGTTGAAGTCATGGGCGATACCCCCGGTCAATTGGCCGATAGCCTCCATCTTCTGGGCGTGCTCCAGCGCCCGCTCGGACTGCTGACGGTCGGTCAGATCATGGATGAAACCGGTATAAAAGCAAGCGCCATCCGCCTCGAACTCGCCCACGGAGAGGTGGATCGGAAACGTCGTTCCGTCTTTGCGCTGGCCGGTCAGTTGCCGGCCTATGCCGATGATCCTTGCCTCGCGCGTTTCACGGTAGCGGCGCACATATTCGTCATGTTCGCTCCGGTATGGCTCCGGCATCAGCATGGTCACGTTTCGGCCGATGAGTTCAGCCCGGTCGTAGAGAAACATCTTTTCGCTCGCAGTGTTCACCGTCTCGACGAGCCCGTGATCGTCGACAATCACGATTGCATCGACAGCGGATTCGAGGATGGCCTGCAACATGCCATCAACCACCTTGCGCACCGGCTTGCCTTTCGAACGTTTTGCCATTGTCCCGCTGTGTGTTTCCATGCCGTTCGGCCTGTCTGCGACCTTGGTTGCCGGCCCATACTACACGTTCCCCGGCACATGCAAATTGCAAACGGCACTCGACCGCGGCGGGCGCCGGACGCACCGCTGTGGCCCAGGCGACAAACGAGGGTCATAACGCCCCGTGCCGGCCCGCGCGGCCAACTTTGGTCTTGAGCTTGTGGCGTATTTCCATAAAGTTTCGTTCCGTCGGCAGGGGAGCACAACGTGGGCGAACAAGCAGATGAACGGTCGCGATACGCGACGTTGGAAGATGCGGGCATCCGCCAGTTCATGATGGCCTGCGATGAGGCCTATCCTGCCGATGCCATCGATTTACCCGTCGCATCGCAGCGCAAGCTTTACGACGCCCTGTGTTCCCGCTTCTCCATGCCCTACCCGCCGGGACTGTCGGTCATTGACGATCGAGTTGACGGGGTCGCGCTGCGCGTCTATCGGCCGGATACCGCTGACAACCCGCCGCTGCTGATCTACCTGCATGGCGGCGGCTTCGTTGTTGGCAATCTCGACAGTCACGCCAGCATCTGCGCCGAAATCGCCGATCAGGCCGGGGTAGGGGTCATCGCCGTCGACTACCGGCTGGCGCCGGAACATCGCTTTCCCGCCGCGTTTAACGACTGTTGGGCGGCCGTCGCCGCAAGTCGCCGGCTTGCCGCCGATCATCGGTTAGACGCTGCGCGCCTGGTGATCGCCGGAGACAGTGCCGGAGGAAATCTCACGGCTGCGACCTGCCTGCGTGCCCGCGATTGCGGCGGTCCGACAATCCGTGGCCAGGTGCTGATCTATCCCGGTCTTGGCGGGGACATGACAAAGGGTTCATACATCCAGCATGCCCAGGCGCCGGGACTGCCGGCGGAAGACATTCACTTCTACCATGAGTCCTACCTCGGACCGCCGGCGCACCCGAACCACGCCAACAAGTACGCGGTGCCGTTGCTGGAGACCGATTATTCGCGATTGCCGCCGGCCTTCATCGTCGCCGCCGAGTGGGATCCTCTGCGCGATGATGCCTTTGACTATGCCGCCCGCCTCAAAGTCGCTGGCGGCGTCGCGCATGTCCGCCATGAGCCGCTCCTCGTCCATGCTTTTTTGCGTGCCCGACATATGAGCGATCCCGCTGCCGAGAGCTTTGCCGCCATAACCGCCGCCGCCCGCAGCCTTGCCTACGACGGCGACCTGCCACGCCAATAGGAACGGAACAGCAGCCCATGCAAACCGTCAACCAGTTTCCCCGCGCGGTCGATGAACATGAGAATATTTGGATCGAAGTGCGCGATGGTTGCCGGCTTGCGGCCCGCATGTGGCTGCCGCGCGACGCCACT
>JAHEJE010000214.1 GCA_024639035.1 Alphaproteobacteria bacterium | reverse complement strand
GCTACACCGGCGGCGACGTGCTCGACGCCACCAAGAGGTTTGCCGCCCAGTTGCCCGATGCAAAGGCGTTGATTGCCCTGGTCGACTACAATGGCGATGAGATCAGCGATGCGCTTAAGTGCGCCCGCTGGTTCTTCGACGAGGCGAAACTGGATCGCCAGGGCAAGACGTTCGGTGTGCGTCTCGATACCCACGGCGGCCGCTTTGCCGAAGGCCTCGACTTCGACAGGTCGATCGACAAGGTCGGCGAGTGGCTCGATGTCGACGGTGAATACAATATCGTTGAAAAAGTGCTTGGCGAATGGGTGTTTCACCTCGACACCAACAATATCCTGATTGACCGGGTGCGCCGTATTCTGTTCGGCGCCGGGGTCTCGGTGGCCTCGATCATCCACACCAGGCAAGCGCTCGATGGCGCCGGATATGGTGAGACCCGGATCGTCGCTTCTTCCGGCTTCGGGCCGCAGAAGTGCGTGATCGTCGGGGCGGCCAAGACCCCGCTCGACATGATCGGCACCGGCAGTTTCCTGCCGGCAACGCTGACCGAGACCTACGCCACCGCCGACATCATCCGCTATGACGGCGTCGACCGGGTCAAGATGGGCCGCGAATTTTTGCTTGAATAGTGCCTGGCGCGCCGGCCGGCATGGCCGGCAAAGGCAAATCGCAGCAGGAATGTGACAAACCGCACCGGATTCGTTACGGTTCGGATGTATCCTTGAATGACGATTGCGTGCCGGCATTGGCATGCAGAACGACAAGAATGAGCGCGCGCCGGCGTACGGGCTTGCTGCAGCGCTCCGGGAAGACTGGGAGAGTTGCTTATGCGTAGCAAGGTCACGAACCGGGTAACCATCTTGATCGCCGCCTGCTTTGCCGTTGTGTTCGGCTTGCTGGCCGTTTCAGCGCCGGCTTCGGCCAAGGTGATTGCAAAGATCGATATTTCCAGCCAGCGGATGAGCGTGACGGTCGATGGCCGGCATTACGCCACGTGGAAAGTCTCAACCGGACGCCGCGGCTACCGCACGCCGCGCGGCACCTACCGGCCGAAATGGCTGGCGCGCATGCACTACTCGCGCAAATAT
The DNA here is from genome assembly GCA_024639035.1 of Alphaproteobacteria bacterium. GTDB lineage: Bacteria > Pseudomonadota > Alphaproteobacteria > Rhizobiales > Aestuariivirgaceae > JAHEJE01. The sequence goes on along the minus strand of JAHEJE010000214.1, from coordinate 4,153 downwards.
GACATGAGCCCGATGCCGCATTCGATTTTCTTCCTCGGCGGCTATGCCATCCACGGCACAAACTACACCCGGCGGCTTGGCCGGCCGGCCTCGCACGGCTGCGTGCGGCTGCATCCGCGCCACGCCCGCGAATTGTTCTCTCTGGTGCGCCGCCACGGCATGCGCAACACGCGCATCAGGATCACCAACTAGGGGTTAGACCCCTTCGAAATCCTGAGGGACGGCATCTTTCAGGAGCCACGGGCCGGATGGCGCAGGTTGCGCTGTCCGGCCTTCATTTTTCGACAATGCGCAGGCCCGGCCATTCGATGGTCAGATGGTCGGGTTGCTTCAGGCGCTGCCAGATTGAACGGGCGGAACCGTTCGCATCCTGTTCCAGCAAAAGCGCCATGACCGCGCCGTGCGAAACGACGATTTCGTCATCGTCGCTCAGCGTCATGATGTTGCGAACCGCGTCCTGGAAGCGGGCACGCGCCGCTGCTGCACTTTCGCTGCCCAGAACGGTTTCATTCGGGTGTTCAAAAAACGCTGTCATTGCGTCCTCGAATGCCTGGCGGGTGGCAAAGAAATCGCCCTGTTCGCGGTGGTGCTCCTCGAGCCCGGGATGGACCTCCACCGGCGCCCCCAGTTCCCTGGCCAGAATGTCGGCGGTCTGTGTGGCCTTGCGATGGTTGCTCGACACGATCCGCCTGGGCCCAATGCCGTGCAGACCGGTAGCCAGGGCGGAGACCGCTGCCTCGGCACCCGCCGCCAGTGGCCAGTCGCTGGAGGGCAGGCCAGGATCGACCGCCACCGCAGCATGCCTGACAAAGTGCAACAGCCTCATTCGCTCATCTCCGGGTCTTGCCATCGACGGTGCCGCTTGGGTGGCCACCATAGGGTTCACCCGGCACCTTGCGGGTCGCCTGCCACACCGCCTGCAAGGCCAGGGTCCAGCCAAGCAGGCCTTGGGCTATCGGAGGCAGGTCGGCGGTGAAATCGATCATCAGCAGGCCGAGCACTTCATTCAGCGGCGGTGGCGCGGCGATTACCAGTTGCATCGGTAATCCTGCCAGAGCCAGCCAGTAGAACAGGTAGTAGACTTGCGGGTTCAGCCACAAGAAAAGCCAGAACACGCCTGCCGCGACCAGGCCATGAACGGCCGCGCGTCCGGCACCGCGAAACCGCAACCGGGCGCCGCGGTGCAGCCAATGGGCGCCGGCGACGGTTGCCAGCGCCAGCACGGCCGACAGGCAGACCAGCCCGGCCCGGGTCCAGGGCGTCAGGTGCAATATGGTGTAAGTGTCATGCATCCTCGCCGAACACGCGGGCGAAGATGGTGTCGACGTGCTTGGTGTGGTAGCCGAGGTCGAACAGGGCATCGAGGTCGGCATCGCTCAGTACGACCTCCTCATCGGCCTTCAGCAAGGCCAGAAAATTGCCTTCGCCGCGCCATACCGGCATGGCGTTGCGCTGCACCAGGCGGTAGGCGTCCTCGCGGCTGACGCCGGCCTGGGTCAGGGCCAGCAGTACGCGCTGGGAATGCACCAGTCCGCCGAGCCTGTCGAGATTGGCCTGCATGTTGTCCGGATAGACGACCAGCTTGTCGATGACACCGGTCAGGCGCTTGAGGGCAAAGTCGAGATGGACGGTGGCATCCGGGCCGATGCCGCGTTCCACCGAAGAGTGCGAGATGTCGCGCTCATGCCACAGGGCGACGTTCTCCAGCGCCGGCATCACCGCGGAGCGGACCAGCCGGGCCAGGCCGGTGAGGTTCTCGGTCAGGATCGGATTGCGCTTGTGCGGCATTGCCGATGAGCCTTTCTGGCCGGGCGAAAAATACTCCTCGACCTCAAGCACCTCGGTGCGCTGGAGGTGGCGGATTTCGGTGGCCAGCCGCTCGATCGACGAGGCGATGACGCCGAGTACCGAAAAGTACATCGCGTGTCGGTCGCGCGGAATGACCTGGGTCGAGACCGGTTCGGCTTCCAGCCCCATCTTCTCGGCGACGTATTCCTCAACGAACGGTTCGATGTTGGCGAAGGTGCCGACGGCGCCGGAAATGGCGCAGGTCGCGACCTCGCGCCGGGCCGCCGCCAGCCGTTCGCGGCAGCGGTCGAACTCGGCATAGGCCTGGGCCAGCTTGAGCCCGAACGTCGTCGGTTCGGCGTGGATGCCGTGGCTGCGGCCGATGGTCAGGGTGTGCCTGTGCTCGATGGCGCGCCGCTTCAAGGCGGAGAGCAGGCCATCCAGATCCTCGGCCAGAAGATCGGCGGCGCGCGCAAGCTGAACGTTGAAGCAGGTGTCGAGCACGTCCGATGACGTCATGCCCTGGTGGACGAAGCGGGCATCGTCGCCGATGAATTCGGCCAGGTGGGTCAGGAAGGCGATGACATCATGCTTGACCTCGGCTTCGATCGCATCGATGCGGGCGACGTCGAATTCGGCAGCCCCGCCCTTGTCCCAGATCGCCGCGGCGGATGCCTTGGGGATCACGCCCAGTTCGGCCTGGGCGCTTGCGGCATGGGCCTCGATCTCGAACCAGATGCGGAACTTGCTCTCGGGCGACCAGATGGCGGCCATTTCCGGGCGGGTATAGCGCGGGATCATGCGGGGGTCTCGATTCTGTCCGGCGGTGAATGGGAGCTTGTCCTAGCAGCCCGCCGCCCGGCGTTCAACGTGTCACGGCACCGCGACCGGTACGGCGATGAAGCGGGCATCGCTGCCTTCGAAGCCCTGAGTAAAGACGTGGATCAGCACGACCAGACGGTCCGGCTTGAGGCGCTCCTCGTGGATGATGACATCGGCGATCCGGTAACTGTGGGCGCAGCCGCGCGACTTCGGCAGCGCCTGGTCGCGATAGACCTCCGTTGCCGGGCCGTCGCCGACGGCAAGCTTCAAGGCAAACAGTTTGATGTCGCTGTCGGAATAGGCGCAAGCTTCCGGCTTGGAGATCGCGGTCGTATGAAGCGTCAGGCTGTAGGCCTCCTGCGGGCCGGTCCAGTTGCGGTGGGGATTGAACCGCACCAGCCCCGGCGTGGCCTCCGGCTCGGTCACCGGGTTGGAGGCCAGAATGAAGCCTGGGTTGACGATCTTGCGCCTGGCCAATTCGGGAGCGGCCTTGACACGGGCCTGGTTGCGCGCCTGCACCGGTGTCGCTGTTTCGTCATCGATGCGCACGTTGATCGGCGTGCCCGGCGCCCAGGCGTCGTTGATGACATCGACGACGTAGACGTCATGGTAGGGAAAGCCCGAGCCGTCCTGGACTCCGAATTGCTCGAATGCGAACCACTTGCCGTCGGGCGAGAAGCCGATGATGCGGCGTTCGGCACTATCGGCGGCGAGAGCTGCGCAGGCCGACATCGCCAAAAACAGGCTGACGAGAATTGCTTTGATCATGACCCCATCATAGTGGTGAATGCAGTTCAGGCAAAGCGTTGGCGAAGCGCCGGTTCCGCCGGGCCGATTGCGCCGTGCCAGTTCTGCAATGTGGCGGCGATGAATTCCTCGGCATTTGCGGCGATCTCGCCGTAGAGCCTGGCGACCAGCGCGCGCGCGGTGGCGCCGGACCAGTCGCCGGGCAACAGGTCGGCGGGCAGGCGCGGGTCCTTCAGCAAGATGCGGCGGTACTCGTGGATGAGCAGCACGCGCAGGGCGAAGGCGCGCTCCGGCGGGTGTGGGCCGGTGCCGGCGAAGGGCTGAAAGTCATCGATGAACTGACGGTAGGCGGCGTTGAGTTCACCCAGGTCCCAGGCGGCCGAGGCGGTGTCGCGCAAGCTGGCGGCGCCGGGCAGGTCCTCCAGCCGGGCGCTGAAGATGCTGAGCACGGCTGCTGCATCCAGCGCTCCGGCCTTGAGCAGCGAAACCTGCGGCGGGCGGCGTTGCGGCTTGACCATCAGGGTCGGCGACAGTTGGCCGAAGCCCTGCCATCGCAGCGCATCGCGCACCGATCGGCGCTGGTCCGGCGGTGCTTCCGGCATGATTTGAACGAGAGTCCACTGCCCGCTCCATTCGGGCGCCCCGGCGGCATAGATACGGGCGTCGGCCTCGGCAAAGATGTCCCGGCCGGAGGTGGTGAGGGCATAGTAACTGCGACGGCCGCGGGCCCGGCTTTCGAGCCAGCCGTCGCGGGCCAGCCGGTAGACCCCGGTGCGCACCAGGCGTTCGGACAATT
>JAHEJE010000213.1 GCA_024639035.1 Alphaproteobacteria bacterium | reverse complement strand
CCAGCGCCGCAAGGCCGCTGACGACGGCGATGCCGACGAGATTATTGCCGGCCCACAGGCCCGCCATGTAGCGCAGGCTGGCCTTGAGGCCGAAGCCCGAACCGACGCCGGCGACCGACAGTACGCCGGGGCCCGGGGTGATGATCAGAAAGAAAACGGCAAGGAAAAAGGACAGCATTTTTCAACCGGGCATATCGTCGATCGAGGCAATGCGAGGCTTGATGTCAAGCAGCGGCGTGCCGTCGATGCAGTCGATGGCGTCGATGTCGAGAGTGCCGTTGGCCTGATCGATTGCCAGCACGGTGACGGTGGCGAGAGCAATCGGATTGGGGCGAACCGGTGACCGCAGGGCGAATGTGCCAGAAGGCTCGAGCGAGTGGCGCGGTTGCTGCAGAATGATGTCGCGGCGCGCCTCGTGCATCCAGTACAGCAGCACGATGTGGGCATAATCCTCCAGCCCGCTCAGGCCCTGGCGCCAGGGCTCGGCGACATGAACGCGGGCCGGCTGGCTGCGCTCGCGCGCTATGCGCAGGTTTTTCGGGCAGTCGGCGCGGGTCTTCCAGGGGCTTTCGATGCGGCCGATGAACACCAGCCTGGCGTCATCGGCGGTCTCGGCCGGGTCGAATGGCAGGGTAATTTCATGCGGGCGGACGGAATACATTTGAAGTCCATGGCGTTCGCTGGCTATGAGGTGTGATGAACTCTGACCCTAGCATTGTTGGTCCGATGAAGCTTGATATTTCCGAAGTGGTTGCCGACTTTCCCGCCTATCAGGTTGCGGCGATCGTGGTGCGCGGGCTTGCCATCCCGCAACAGCGCGGTGATGTCCTCGATGCCGAGATCGTGTCGCGCAGCGAAACGGCGCGTGAGCGTTGGCAGGGGCATCAGTTGTCGCAGGTGCCCGGTATCGCCGTGTGGCGGCAGGCCTACCGGCAGTTCGGCATCAAGAAGACCTCGTATCGCTGTTCGGTGGAGCGCCTGGTGAAGAATGCCCTGGCCGGACGGGCGCTGCCGGAGATCAACCCGTTTGTCGACATCTACAATGCGGTGTCGTTGGCCCATGTGTTTCCCGCCGGCGCCGATGATCTTGCCAGGATCGAAGGCGATCTCGCCTTTCGGTACGCCCGCCGCGGCGACAGCTTCGTCCCGCTCGGCCGGCCCGATGACGGCGAGGACCCGCCCAAGGACGGCGAGGTCGTCTATGCCGATGATGGTAAGGTGTTGTGCCGGCGTTGGAACTGGTATCAGGACCACCGCTCTCCGGTCAGTGGTGCGACCGGTGATGCTGTCCTGACCATACAGTCAAACGGGGCAGGGGATCTGCCGTCCGCGGTGGCGGACGCCGTTGGTCTCATCGAGCAATGGTGCGGTGGGACCTGCGCAGTGGGTTATGCCGATGCTGAGATGCCGCGCGTCGACTTGTAGGCAGGGACTACGACCACTTCCTGAGGTAGTCGAACAGCGCGTTCATGTCGCCGCCCGACTTGTGCAGCACCGAGGCGAACTGGGAGCGCATGTTGAGGGCAAGCCAGACACCCTTGACCTTGATGTCGAAGATGCGAAAACTGGAACCGGTCCTCACAACCCGCCATTCCACCGGGGCCTGGCGGCCGCCGGAAAAGACGATTGCGCCTTTGACGATGATGTCCCGATTGGAGCGGGCTCTTGAACTCTTCACAACGAAGCTCTGGCCAGCGAGACTGTCGGCGTTGTCGATGAATTGGCGAGTAATGAATCCGCGGATCAGCTTTCGATAGGTTCGCTTCTGCGATTTGGTGATGCGGCGGGCGTATTTGCCCAACGAGAAGCGCGAAACGGATGATATCGCCGTATAGCGGTTCACAATACTGCGAAACTGCGACGACGACCGGCTGCGGGCGGCACGGAGAGCCTTGTTGGCAACTGCTGAAACGAACTGCTCGGCAGCTCGAGAAGCGTGGGCTGGAGATGATGCCAGCACCATTTGAGAGGCGACCAGCGGAATACTCACCGCACCAAGCACAAACCGTCTTCTGTCGAATCGAAACGCTTCTTCAGACATACTCTTGACTTAGCGTCCAAATCTCCGGTCTTCAAGTGCGAAGGCGTCTCGGAGCTGGACAAATTCCGAAACTTCGCTGATTTCTGCTTGATCCACCATCACGTGCGCACAAGGTCGGCCATCGGCCGTACCGATTGGCTGTCCGGGAATACTTCGCCGGCCAGACGGTCGCCGGGAACCCCGAGGTGCTCCGAAGCGACGCCCTTGAGAACAGCGCGCAAATCGGTGGTCGGGTGAAGGTCGCGGCCCTCGAACAGTGCGCCGGCAGACAGTCCCGGCCAATCTGCCACGACCCTGCCGCCGTTGACGGCGCCGCCAACGAGAATGGCCACGGTTCCGACACCGTGATCGGTGCCGCCGGTGCCGTTCATCCTGACGGTCCGGCCGAACTCGGTGATGAAGAGGACGACGGTTTCATCCCAGACGTCGGCCATCGAGACTTCCAACTGGCCAATCACATCGTCCAAACGTTTGAGCAAGCCGACCAGTCTTCCCTTCAGCGGGTTCTGGCGGGCATGGGTATCGAAGCCCTGCAGGTCCATAGCCCCAATCCTCGGGCCATCGTCGGACGACAGCAGCTTGCCGGCTGCGATGGCTGTCGCCTTTGCAAGCTTGCTCGCGCCCCTGGGTGACATTGAATTGCCCATCGTCATGGATCCCGAGGCCCCGGTGGCTTCGGATAGACCTTCCAGTTCGAGGCCGGCCTCGAAGAGTTCGGCCATCTCCGGTGAGGAATGATTGTAGATGTCGAGCAGCCGTGCTCGGGTGTCGTCCGATGAAGCGGGCAGGCCGGGCGGTGCCCAGGAGACGACGCCGGCCTTGCCGCGCATGATCAGCGGCAGGTCGGCACCGGCGGCGAAACCGATTTTCCCAGCCGTGGTGCGAACATGGGGGAGTTGCTGAATAAGGCGATTCATCCAGCCGGTGCGTTCCCCGCGCGGGGCCGGGTGGCCGCTTTCCAGTATGTCCTGCCCATCGAAATGGGAACGGCGCCGATAGGGTGTGGCAACCGCGTGGACGATCAACGCCTGTTTCTTGTGATAAAGGCCCGCGAGGTTCTTCATGTTCGGGTTCAGGCTGAAGGTATCGTTCAGCCGGAATTCCGGCCCGATTTGGGAAGCCGGGACAATGAGACCGCCGCGTGCGCTCTCGTAGGTCGGATCGCCGGTTGGAGCTGCCAGTGCGAGACCGTCGAGGGCGCCGCGCAGTACAACGGTCAACAGCCGCTTGTTCTCCACCGTTCCGGCAGCAAGTGCCGCCGGGGCGATCTGGAATGCGAAGGCAGCGGATGTGGCGGCGATGAGTTCGCGGCGGCTGATCAATAGGGTCATCGGGCTATCTCCGCTGGAATTCGGCGGTCATGAGGGCAAGGGCAATCGCCTGCTGCCTGCTTTCGGCGCGTTGCAACGTGAGCATGGTGTTCTGGTTGAGGCTGTCGCCCAGGATATCCTGGACCCAGGACGGAACGCTTCCCGCAAGCCTGGTCCTGCGGGCGATGGTGTTGGCGATGTCCAGCCGCTCGACCAGGGCGCTCGGGGTCATCCAGGCGTCATCTTCCTCAGGCCAACCCTCGGGAGATGGTGGTGCCCAGACCGGTTGGCCCATGTTGTTCAACGTCCGCAGGAAAAATCTGGCCTCAACCTGTGCACCGGTTGCGCGATATGCGGCCACAAAGAAGTCGTAGGGCGGCAGCAGCTTAGGTCTCTCCGCCTGCCAGGCCTCATCGGATGAGACCAGAGCACGGGCAAGCTCTGCAAGATCTCCTCGTGTTTCAAGAAAGGTTCTCTCGAGCCTGGCCACCAACGTCGGCGGTGGATTGCTGGACACGAAGTGCTTGCAGAACCGGGTTGCGACATATTTCGCGGTTGCCGGGTGCGCGGCCAACATGTCCAGCACGGCTTCGCCTTGGGCGAGACCGTGGTCGCCGAATTTGCGGCCAAGCACGGTCCAGGTTCCCGGCTCGTGTATCCGCTTCCGAAACCAGAAGGTATAGGCGTCAGGCGACTTCGGACCGTATATGGTCCAGCCGGTCAGTATGCGGGCAAAGTTGGTGACGTCGGTTTGCAAATAGCCACCGTTTACCCCGAGGGTGTGCAGCTCGAGGATTTCGCGGGCGAGATTTTCGTTCAGCCCCTTTCCGGTCTTGCGGCCGATTCGGGAATTCGGACCGATCGATCTGCGATTGTCGAGATATCCAATCATCATCGGATGTTTCACCACTGCATGGAGCATGTCGCGAAAGTTGCCGAGCACATGCGGGCGAATGGCATTGTTTTCGTAGTGACCCGCCAGGGCGCGCAGCGCGCCGCCCTTGCCGGCCGATACGGCGAAATGATTCGACCAGTACTGGACGAGGCGTTCGACAAAGGGCTGGTCAGTGGAAATGGCATGCGATGCGCGCGCGATGGCCGCATTCTCATATGTGCGTATATATAGATTGCGGCCGATTGCCCGCCTGACATTCTTGATGGCGTCGTCGGAGGTGTCCTTGGCCAGCATTTCTTTGCGCTTGGAGATCCAGGCACGACCGGCGTGAACCATCGAGGGGATGTCCGTGAACCCCGGAACCGGGGCGGAGATATTGCTATCAGGCTGCAATGCGGCCATCAACTGACCGCGCGGATCGGCGGATAAGCGGGCAACGTCCCCCGGCCGGGCTCCGAGGCCAAAGCGCTTGGTCGCCAGATAGCCTGCGTTCATTTCTTGTTCCCTAATTGGTTCAAAGACCGGGAGGTCAGCATCTGTTGCATTCTGTGTCGTGTCAACACATCGCTATGTTCAGCAAACTGCCGCTGGAGTATGTTGAAAATGTGTGCCCCGGCGCTCCTAAGTCGAGCGAACCTGGCGGGCCTTGTGATCGAGTGCGGTCATGATCTTTTCAAAAGCCGAGTTCAGCATTCCCGACTTGTCCGCGACGGCCATTGTCAAGTCCGACAACTTGTAGTGGCCCTCGATGCGGACTTCACTGCCGCCATCCGATGCCGGAGTTACGCGCACGGTGAAATTTACCGACCGCGATTCCTTGTTGTTGCCGAGCATGGTCATGGTTCGGTTGTCGAAATCCGTTTCAACCGCCAGCTCCAGCGTCTTGCGGAATGAATACCGCTGATAGGCGAGAACATATCTGACAATCGCCTTGTCGACCTGATCGTCTGTTTCGTCGAGGCCAAGCACCTTGACCCGCTTGCATAGCGGGATCAGGTCGGGATGAGCCTCCAAGTCGGAGATCAAGTCGAAGA
>JAHEJE010000212.1 GCA_024639035.1 Alphaproteobacteria bacterium | reverse complement strand
TCCGCATTCTGCTCGGCCAGGCCCAGCTCAATGCCGGTAACGCAAAGGCCGCCATCGCCACGCTCAATGTCGCCAAGCGCAGCGAAAACGATCAGCCGAGATTGCACCTGCTGATGGCTTCGGCCTACGGCGAATTGGGCAATCTGCCACGCGCCGAACTGTCGGCGGCCGAGGCGGCAATGATCACCGGCGACAAGGAACTGGCCCTGCAAAAGTCGGCCCGGGCCATCAAGGGCCTGAAACGCGGGACGCCGCAATGGCTGCGGGCTAACGATATCTTGAATTTCGCCCGGCAAAAATAGGATTACAGTCAGGCTCCGGCAGTTATGCTTTGCCCAGCCCGATCCGGCGCACTATATTCCGGGCAGCGACAAGGAGAACGACATGGCGACACGACTTGGCCGAATATTGCTGAGCGCAACACTGGTGGTCGGGCTGATGCTGCCACAGGTTGCTGCCGCGGCTGAATTCAACGACAGCCAGCGCAGCGAGTTGGGGGATATCATCCGTGATTATCTGCTCAAGAACCCGGAGGTGCTGCGCGATGCGTTCCAGGAGCTGCAGCGCCGCGAGCAGGTTGCCGAAGCCGAGGCTGCGCAACAGGCATTGAGCAAGAATGCCGCCAGCATCTATCGCAGCGAGGGCGACCTGGTTGTCGGCAATCCGAACGGATCGGTCACCATGGTCGAGTACTTCGACTACAACTGCGGTTATTGCAAACGCGCTCTGCCGGATGTTCTCAAGATGATCGAGACCGACAGCGATCTGCGCGTCGTGCTCAAGGAGTATCCCATCCTCGGTCCGGGATCGTCGTATGCCGCGCGCGCCGCGTTGGCATCGCGCCAGCAGGGCAAGTACTGGGAGTTCCACCTGGCCTTGCTCGAACAGCGCGGCGCCATCAGCGAACCGAAGGTGATCGCCGTGGCTGAAAAGGTCGGTCTCGATGTCGACAAGCTCAAGACCGACATGGAGTCCGAGGACATTCAGCGCATCCTTGCCGAGAACATGTCGGTTGCCCAGTCGCTCGGCATCAACGGCACCCCGGCATTCATCGTCGGCGAACAGGTCATTCCCGGCGCGGTCGGCTATTCGGCCCTGGTCGGGGCTGTCTCGCGGGTGCGTGACGCGGGCGGCTGCGCAATATGCTAGGGCGATCTTCGGCAAATTCTTGCGTGCTTGCGGCATAGCGCATGGCCAAGCCTATCCACATTCTCAACGGGCCGAATCTGAACCTGCTCGGCACCCGCGAACCGGATATCTACGGCGCCGCGACGCTTGAGGACATCAGGACCCTGTGCACCGAGGCTGCCAGCGATCTCGGTTGCCAGATCGACTTTCGCCAGACCAACACCGAGGGCGAATTGGTGACCTGGATTCAAGACGCCGCGGAGACCGCGTCGGGCATCGTCCTGAATGCGGCGGCCTATACGCACACCTCGGTTGCCGTGCTGGATGCGCTGAAGACCTGCACTGTACCAGTTGTTGAAGTTCATCTTTCAAATGTGTACAAGCGCGAGCCTTTTCGCCATAACAGTTATGTTTCGCCTGCTGCCACCGGCGTCATCTGTGGTTTTGGGCCCCATGGCTACGTGCTTGCCCTGGAGGCCATCGCCAAGCTGATCGCCGGCAAACAAGAGTAACAGCCATATGCCGAAGGCAAAATCGTCGATCGACAAAGACATCATCCGTGAACTGGCCGAGTTGCTTTCCGAAACCGATCTGAGCGAAATCGAGATCGAGCAGGAAGGCTTGCGCGTGCGGGTCTCACGCGGGGTTCACACGTATGCGGCTTCAGCGGCGCCGTTGGCGGCTGCCCCCGCGCCGTTACCGTCACCATCGGCACCGGCCGCGCTCGCAGCCGGCGGTGGCGGCACGCCCGCCGGCAGCGTCCTGTCGCCGATGGTCGGTACCGCTTATCTTTCGCCTGCCCCCGGTGCGGCCCAATTCGTCAGCGTCGGCCAGACGGTCGAGGTAGGCCAGACACTGCTGATCATCGAAGCGATGAAGACGATGAACCAGATCCCGGCACCGCGGGCCGGCAAGGTGACCGCGATCCTCGTCGAGGACGGTCAACCCGTCGAGTTCGACGAAGCCCTCGTTGTCCTGGAATAGTCAGGCGAGGCCCGGATGATCGAAAAGGTTCTGATAGCCAATCGTGGCGAGATTGCCCTGCGCGTTCTCAGAGCCTGCCGCGAGCTGGGCATCGCCACGGTGGCGGTTCATTCCACCGCCGATGCCAATGCCATGCATGTCCGGCTGGCCGACGAGAGCGTGTGTATCGGGCCACCGCCGGCAGCCAAGAGCTATCTGAATATTCCGGCCATCGTGTCGGCCTGCGAAATCACCGGGGCCGATGCCGTCCATCCGGGCTACGGCTTTTTGTCGGAAAACGCCCGGTTTGCCGATATTCTCGCGGAGCACGACATCACGTTCATCGGACCGTCCGGCGATCATATCCGCACCATGGGCGACAAGATCGAGGCCAAACTGACCGCCAAACGGCTCGGCATCCCGGTGGTGCCGGGGTCGGAGGGCGCCGTGCCATCGGTCGCCGAGGCGCGCCGGCTTGCCGCTGAAATGGGCTACCCGGTCCTGATCAAGGCGTCAGCCGGCGGTGGCGGACGCGGGATGAAACTGGCGACGAACGAAAGCGGCATCGAGACCGCCTTCAATACAGCGCGCAGCGAGGCGCAGGCCGCCTTCGGTGACGATGCCGTTTATATCGAGAAATACCTCGGCAAGCCGCGCCATATCGAAATTCAGGTGCTCGGCGACGGCCAGGGGCACGCGATACATCTGGGCGAACGCGACTGTTCGCTGCAGCGCCGGCATCAGAAGGTCTGGGAAGAGGCCCCCTCGCCTGCCCTGAATGCCGATCAGCGCATGAACATCGGTTCTACCGTGGCCAAGGCCATCGCCGACATGGGATACTCAGGCGCCGGCACCGTCGAGTTTCTGTATGAGGACGGCGAATTCTTTTTCATCGAGATGAATACCCGTCTGCAGGTCGAACATCCGGTCACCGAAATGATCACCGGCATCGATCTGGTGCAGCAGCAGATCAGGGTTGCCTCGGGGCTGCCGCTGAACATCGCCCAGGATGATATCAAGATTTCCGGCCATGCGATCGAGTGCCGGATCAATGCCGAGCATCCCAAGACATTCACGCCGTCACCGGGCCGCGTGGAGGCCGTGCATTTCCCCGGCGGGCTTGGCGTGCGAGTCGATTCAGCCATTTATGCCGGCTACACCATCCCGCCCTACTACGACAGCCTGATCGGCAAGCTGATCGTATCCGGGGTGTCGCGGACCGAATGCCTGATGCGGCTGCGGCGGGCGCTGGGGGAATTCGTCATCGAAGGGGTCGAGACAACCATTCCGCTGTTCCAGACCCTGATCGGCGAGCCCAACATCATCGACGGCACCTACGACATCCACTGGCTTGAGAGTTTTCTCGCCGAGGATTAGGGTCATGACGACGATTACGCCGCAAATCCTGCTGAAGGCCTATGCCTCGGGGATCTTCCCGATGGCCGAGAACAGCTCGGACAGCGCGCTGTACTGGATCGAGCCGGAGTTGCGCGGAGTGATCCCGCTGGACGGGTTCCACATTCCGCGCAGCCTGAGGAAACTGTGCCGGCAGGCGCCGTTCGAGATTCGCGTCGACTCAGCGTTCGGCGACGTGATCGACATGTGCGCTGCACGCACCGACACGCGCGACAGCACCTGGATCAACGCGCGCATCCGTTCGCTCTATACCCAGTTGTTCAAGATGGGCTTCTGCCACAGCGTTGAATGCTGGCGCGACGGTGCGCTCGTCGGCGGCTTGTATGGCGTGCATATCGGCTCGGCGTTTTTCGGCGAAAGCATGTTTTCGCGCCACCGCGATGCCAGCAAGGTGGCGCTGGTGCACCTGGTGGCGCGGCTCAATGCCGGCAGCTTCACCCTGCTCGACGCCCAGTTCATCAACGACCATCTGGTGCAATTCGGCGCCAAGGAGATTTCTCGCACCGACTATCGAGACCTGCTCGCCGACGCGCTCACCCACAACGCCGACTTTTCCACCTTTAACGCCGATGATGATGCCGAGATCGTGCTCGACATGGCGCAGCCTTGCGAATGACAGTTCGGTTTATCCGAGAATTGGCCCGATCAGCTTGTCGGGCACCGGTTCGGGAAGGTTGACCACACCGGCGCTGATCAGTTCTTGCAGCGGTGCGAACTGTTCCTCCAAAAAGGCAAAGAAGGTCCTGATCAGGGGCTTTTTCTGCTGGGCCCGGGTCGAGACGACCCAGAGTTCGGAAATGATCTGGGCATAGGCGAGTGGAACCCGCCTGACTTCCGGGACCACGGCGGCCACGTAGCTCGGCATCAGGCCGAGGCCGATGTTGTTCCTGATCGCCTCGCAGGCCACAGTCAGTGAGTTCGCCCGGAACACCACGCAGCGCTCCAGTTCATGGTCGCGCAGGAAGCGGGCCAGCCCGGTCATCATCAGGTTTTCGTCGTAACCGACCCAATCGTGGGCGGTCAGCCGCAATGGGTGCTGCTTGAAAACAGGGTGGTCCTTGTGGGCATGGGCGGCAATATTGACATCCGCCAGCTTGACGCCGTGTAGCGACTGTTCGCTGCGTCTGGCCGACCTGATGGCGACGTCGATATCCTGATGCAGCAGATTGATCATCTCGTTTGAGACCAGGACATCGAGAATCACATCCGGGTAACGCTGTCTAAAATCGGACAGCATCGGCGCCAACAGGTAGGTGTAGACGGTGTCCGAACATGTCAGCCGCAAGGTTCCAGACATCGGCGGGCTGCCAAGACCCAGCTGGTGGTTCAATTCGTCGACCTCGGCTGCCAGCCGGCGCGCGGTTTCGATGACGATTTCTCCGGCATTGGTGGGCAGATAGCCGGTCGCCGACTTCTCAAACAGTTCAGAATTCAGACGTTTTTCGAATTTCCGGATCTTGCGAAAGACCGTGGGGTGACTGGATCCCAGCAAACGGGCAGCACCGGACAGCGAACCGCTGTCGGCGACCGCAAGCACGGTCCTCAAATCATCCCAGTTCCAGTTCCGGGGGTTCTGTTCATTCTTGAACATATTCACTCTTCAAATTGTGATCTCTGAATTATTGTAAACATATTCAGAAATCAACATCTTGTCCAAACAACACGGTTCACGAAGTCGATAGCGTCAAGGTGGCGTGAACGGGTTTTCGCCCGCGCCCTGCCTCCTTGATCCGCAGACCGGGGTATCGAAGGGTTTTTTGCGTTGCATACCAGTTACACTTCTGTGGCGAAGTT
>JAHEJE010000211.1 GCA_024639035.1 Alphaproteobacteria bacterium | reverse complement strand
CTGAGCCGACGGGACGATTGGCTGGGGCGCCGTTTTTATTGGTCACTTCGAGGGGAGGACAACGAATGGCTGACGGCAAGACAGAGTACTACCAGGACAAGAAGGGTGAGTGGCGGTGGCGAAAGCGGGCGTCGAACGGCAGGATCATCGGGGCGTCCTCGGAGGGTTACAACGGGCGCAAGGATTGCGAGAAGAACGCAAACCGGGATGGCGCCAAGGACAAGTGGGAATTCTATACCGACAAGCGCGGCGAGCATCGCTGGCGGGCATTCGCCAGCAACGGCCGCCAGGTCGGTCGCGCTTCGGAAGGGTTTTCCTCCAAGCGGGCCTGTCACAACAACGCCGGGCTGAACGGCTGGCCGGGCTAGGGCCGGTTGCGAGTAATGTGATCTGGCACAGTGACGCGCCGCATCGTCAGGTTGATGCGGCCGCCGTCCTTCAGCAGCGACGACGAACCGGCGATGATCCGGTCGATCCCGTGATGGCGCAACCTTGCTTCACCGGCCAGTACCACTACGTCTCCGGACGACAGTTTGAATGATCGGGTCTTGTCCCTGCGGTCTATGCCGCCTATCCGGAACACCGCCGTGTCGCCGAGGGAGACCGAGACCACCGGGGCATCGAGGGCGTCTTCGTCCTTGTCCTGATGCAGGCCCATCCGGGCTGACCGGGTGTAGTGGTTGACCAGGCAGGCCTGCGGCGGGAAGTCGTAGCATGCGACCTCGGTCCAGATAGCGAGCAGGCGGGCGGGGATCGGTGCCCAGGGATGTCCGGTAACGGGATGGCGGTGCTGATATCTGTATCCGCTGATGTCCGACACCCAGCCCAATGACCCCAGGTTGGTCATGCGCACCGAGAATGGACGCCCGGTTCGCGGCATCGTCGGTGTGTAGAGCGGCGATGCGGCGACCGCGGCGCGCACGTCGGCCACCAGTGCCTGCTGCGCGCCGGGATCCAGAAAGCCGGGAAGATACTGCAGTCCGGGTATTCCGGTCATATTCTGAAGTTCCGATTCCCTCGTGTTTTCAATCTGCTTATGGCAATTGCCACAGGTGGCGCCGAGCAAACATGATAACACGATGACGCAGCAGATTGGTGTTGACAGCCGGTTGATGCGGCCAGCACAGTGGCCGGCGGAGGACCGAGCGATATGGGTGGAGTGGATTTCTACAATGCCATCGGCATTGCCGGGGTGGCGTTGTACCTTGGGTCCTATGCGGCGTTGCAGGCCGGGTTCTTGCGAGGGCAAGGTTATGCTTATGCCTCAGTAAATCTGGCTGCGGCATCTTGCGTGCTGATCAGCCTCGTTCAGGACTTCAATCTGTCGTCGGCGATCATCCAGATTTCGTGGATTTCGATTTCCATCGTCGGCATCACGCGGCTCTATCTGCTGTACCGGCGGCTCAAGTTCTCGCCTGAGGAGTTGTCATTGCTCAGTGCGGTGCTGCCCGATATGCCGAAGGAGCATGCCCGGGCGCTGTTGAATTTGGGCTTCTGGATCAGCGGCGAACAGGGAACCGTGCTCACCGAGGAGCACCAGCCGGTTACGCATCTGGTCTATCTGGCCGAAGGCGAGGCGTTTGTGGAATCCGGGAACCATTTGGTGGCGCTGGTGCGCAGGCATTCGTTTGTCGGCGAGGTCACCTGCCTGACCGGCGAGCCCGCCAGCGGCACGGTGGTGCTGACCATGCCGTCGTTGTATTTCGCAATCGAGGCGGAGCAACTGCGGTCGTTTCTGAAGTCGAGAAGCGATGTTCGAGACATGCTCGAATTGGCGTTTGCCAAACAGTTGCGGCGCAATCTGGTGGCGCTCAACAATACGGTCTCACGGCAGGCGGCGTTCGCCGGCGGCGCGTGAGCGGGCGTATTGCAGGGTGCGGAACCGGCGGCGATCGTCGGCCAAGGCAAAGCCGGCATAGGCGGCAACGCTGATCAGGATCACCGCGCCGCCGATCAGGGTCGCCAAAGGGATGGTCTCCGAAACGACGATCCAGACCAGAATCGGACCGAGGACCGCTTCGATCATGATCAACAAGGTGACCTCTGCGGTGGGGATCAGCCTGGTGGCCATGGTGGCCAGGGCAAAACCGGCACCGACCTGGAACGTGCCGGAGCATAGTGCCAGCAGCAAATCGGCGGGCGGAATGGTCAGCGCCCCGCCGGCCATGCCCGCGGCGACCGCCAGTCCGATGAGACCGCCAAAGCCGGACGCCACGAAGGTGTTGGCCTGGCGGGAGATGCGGAGCAGGATGACATAGGCGACATAGGCCGCCAATGCACCGACGGCAAACAGGTTGCCGACCAAATGGCCGCCGCCGATGCCGGTGCCGAACATTATGGCTATTCCGGCAGTGGCCGAAACCAGAGCAAGGCCGCCGCGCAGGGTTAATCTTTCGCCGAGAATGGCCCAGGCGGCAAAGGCGGCGAAGATCGGGGCAGAACCGACGATGAAGGTGACGTTGGCCACAAGGGTGTTCTGAAGCCCGAGAATGTAGCAGATCTGGCCGAGGCCGACGACCAGGGCAATCGGGATCGTCATCAGGCCGACGGTACGGGTCTCGCTGCCGAGCGTACGCAGCGAACCGGCCTGCCAGATGGCAATCGAGAACATGAGAATGGCAAAGGCATAGCTGCGCCAGCTCAGGAACTGCCAGATCGTGGTCTGGTCGCTGAGCAACCTGACGATCAGCCCACCAAGGCTGAGCGACACGCCGGCGAGAAATCCGTAGATGAGCCCACGGCCGTGCCGGCTCATCGCAAACCGGTCATGGCAATCGTCTCGGCGATGGCGGTGCTCGATTGCATGGGCGCCATGATGTGGACGCCGCAAATGCCGTCGATGGCCTTGAGGCCGGCGATCAGTTCGGCGCAGATCGCCCGGCCTTCGGCTTTCTGGTCGCTGGCGCTGTCGAGGCGCTCGATGATGGCCGGAGGGATCGATACGCCGAACAGGTTGTGGTCCATGAACCGGGCCTGCTTGGCCGACAGCAGGGGACCGATGCCAACGACGAATTTCAACCGGTCGGTGATGCCATGGCGCTTGAGGGCGGCGAAATAGCGTTCGGCGATCGCCAGATCGAAACAGAACTGGGTCTGGGCAAACTGGGCGCCGGCCGCGATCTTGGCGCTGAGGCCGGCCGGCGTCCAATCGTCCGGTACGTCAAACGGGGCATCGGCGCAACCGATGTAGAAATGCGGCGCCTCGGCAAGATCGCGGCCGGAGGGCAGTCGGGCCTCGTCGCGCATGTCGCGGGCCACCGACATGACGGTTTTGGAGTCGAAATCGTGCACGGGTGTCGCGTCCGGCATGTCGCCGGCCTTGGGGTCGTCGCCATGCAGGATCAGCAGGTTGTGGGCGCCCTGGGCGGCGGCGCCGAGCAGGTCGCTGACAATGGCGATGCGGTTGCGGTCGCGGCAGGTCAGTTGCAGGATGGGTTCGCGGCCGCTGGCGGCGAGCAGGGCCGCGGCGGCCAGGCTCGACATCGCCGGCCGGGCGCTGGCGGCATCGGTGACGTTGATGGCATCGACCAGACCGTCGAGCGGCTTGGCGCGGTCCAGCAGCATTTGGCACGAAGCCGCGACCGGCGGCACGACCTCAGCCGTGATGACAAACTCGCCGGCAGTGAGTTTTCCTTCAAACGTTGCCATACCTTCCCCCTAATTTACAGCTAACGTGCAGTCAGCGTTTGCTAAATCGTCGTCAGGCGATATCTTGTCCAAGATAGGCCGGCGGCGACAATAACCGAATCAGGGCGTTTGATATACCTGCAATTCATGGCTGCGGCTCGCATGTCCTGTGTGGCGACTGCAAACCCACGCCGGGCACAAAGACGGGTAAGGAAACGATGGAATGGCGACAATGAAAAAGACACTTATTACCTTGGTTGCCCTGGTGGGCATGGTGGTGCCCGCGGCGGCCGGCGGCATGCTGAAGATGGCAAGCCCATATGATGCCAAGACGACGCTGGACCGGCTCGAAACGGTGATGAAGGAAAAGGGCATCACCATTTTCGCCCGGATCGATCACGCGGCCGGTGCGGCATCGGTGGGCGAGACCTTGCCGCCGACCGAGCTGATGCTGTTCGGCAATCCCAAGCTGGGCACACCGCTGATGCTGATCAACCGCGAGGCCGGATTCGATCTGCCGATGAAGGCGATGGCCTGGGAAGATGCCGACGGCAAGGTCTGGCTGGCAATTACCAATCCGGCGGAACTCAACCAGGTCTATGCCCTGGCCGGGGCCGACGGGGTGATCGAGAAGATGTCGGCCGCGGTCAAGGCGCTGACCACCAAGGCGCTGGAGAACTGATCGGTTCCTGGTTCGGCTTCACGACAAATAAACTTCAGCCCACCGAGCTGTGATTTGGATGTGTGCAGGCTGTGGGGGTAACACTTGCCGCGAGGTCGGGCGTTTCACGGTTCATTCGTGCACGGCCCGGTGTCTGTTCACTGCAATCGTGTTCGAAAGGAAACAGCATGGTGGATCGTAAATTCTTGATGGGGCTGGGTTTGGGACTGTGCCTTGTCGCGACGCCGGCGGCGGCGGGCAGCGGATCGTTTTCGGGTGCTTCGGGACATGTCACCAAGGGCACGGCGACAGTCACCAAGTCCGGCGGCAAGATCACCGTGAAGCTCGGCAGAAACTTCTTTCTCGATGGGGCGCCGGACCCTTATGTCGCGCTTGGCAACGGGTCGTCGCCGGCCAAGGGCGGACTGCTGGCGGTGCTGCGGAACAACAAGGGCGGGCAGAGCTATTCAATCACCGCAACTCCGGCGCTGGAGAAGGCCAAACAGGTGATCATCTGGTGCAAGAAGTATGCGGTGCCCCTAGGGGTTGCGACGATCAGGTAGCAGGCTTGCAGTGCGGCGACCGATTGTTATTCGTAACTTCTCTGGTCGTCGATCACCTTGCCATCGTTGGGCAGGGCGCCGGGGTCGACAAGCACGACACTTCCCTTGAGCTTGCAGACGGCCTGCATGGTGGCGGCTATCGCGTCCTGCAGGCCGGGCGAGCGGTCATCGGTTTCGACCTTGAGGGCCATGACATCGCGTTCGCCGTCGCGGGTAACTTCAAGGCGCAGGCGACCGAGGCCGCCGTGGCGGCGGGCGATTTCGGCAACCTGTGACGGGTGAACGAACATGCCCTTGATCTTGGTCGTCTGGTCGGCGCGGCCCAGCCAGCCCTTGATGCGCATGTTGGTGCGCCCGCACGGGCTCGGTCCGGCGAGCACCGCCGACAGATCCCCGGTGCCGAAGCGGATCATCGGGTAGGCGGGATTGAAATTGGTCACCACAACCTCGCCGAC
>JAHEJE010000210.1 GCA_024639035.1 Alphaproteobacteria bacterium | reverse complement strand
ACCACCAGGACGGTGAAGAATTCCAGGCGGCCGAGTAGCATTCCGATGATCAGCAGGACCTTTGCGCCGTCGGGCAGGGTCGAGAAATTTCCGGCCGGGCCGATGGTCGGGCCCAGTGCCGGGCCGACATTGGCCAGCGAGGTCAGGGCGCCGGACAGGCTGGTGATGAAGTCGAGGCCGAAAAACGACAGCGAGACGGTGAATATCATCACCGAGACGAACATCACCGTCACATAGGCCAGCACCGAGGTGGCGATCTCGGCGGTGATGCGCTTTTCGTTGAAGGTCGCCACCACCACCCGGTGCGGACTCATCAGCTGGCGGATATAACTCAAGGCCACCATCAGCATGACCTGCAGGCGGAATGCCTTGATGCCGCCGGTCGTCGAGCCGGTGCAACCGCCCAGGAACATCAGCACAAAGAAGGTTCCCACCGCTCCGGGCCCCCAGGCGGTGTAGTCGCCGGCGGCATAGCCGGTGGTCGAGATGATCGCCATGGCGTTGAAGCAGACCGTCCGCAGCGCCTCGGCGAAATCGACTTCCGGGCGCGCGGTCAGCCACAGGGTGAGGCCGGTGATGACGATCACCACCGTTTTCAGAAACCCACGTACCTGCTGGTCGCGCCACACGTTCAGCGACCGGGTGCGGACAAACTTGATGTACAACACCAACGGAAGACTCGAGGCCAGCATGAAGAAGAACCCGACCCAGTGAATGGCCGGCTGCTTGAAGAATCCGAACGACTGATCGTGGGTCGAGTAACCGCTCGTTGCCACCGTCGTCATGGCGTGGTTCAGGGCATCGAAGGTGGTCATTCCGGCGAGCCGGTAGCTGATCGCACAGGCGACGGTCAGGGCCAGATAGGTGAGCATGATCAGGCCCATCACCTCGCGGGCCCGGGGCATGAACTTGTCGCTGCGGTCGGAACTCTCGGTCTGGAACAACTGCATGCCGCCGACCTTCAGAAACGGCAGCATGATCAGCGCCATGACGACGATGCCGATGCCGCCGATCCACTGAATCAGCGAACGCCACAGCAATATGCCCGGCGGCAGGTCGTCGAGCCCGGTGAGGATGGTCGACCCGGTTGTGGTGAGGCCCGACACCGCCTCGAACCAGGCGTCCACCACGCTCAGGCCGCGGCCGAGGAACAGGAACGGCACCGCAGCGACGCTGGCCAGGACGACCCAACTGGCCACGGTCAGCACGAAGCCCTCGCGCAGCGAGACCTCGTTCGACCAGCTGCCGCGGCTCATCATCACCAGCATCATGCCGAAAAACCCGGTGATGAACGCCGATCCGGCGAACACCTTCCAATCGGGATTGTCGGCGATGATGTCGCTGACCGCCGGCGGAAACATGAACACCGTCAGCAACAGCATCATGATGCCGATGACGAAGGAGACCCGGTTGAATTCGACGATGGGAGCGCGCCGTTCGTTCAGCATTGCGCCAAACTGGTCGGTAATCCGATTCATCGCCGGCAGAACCTCGCGCTTGATGTCGGCCCGTCGGCACCGCCGTGGGCGCGCGCAAACCGTGTAACCGGGGCAAGGCTGGTGCTGCTGGACAGGATTGAACTGTCGGCCTCTCCCTTACCAAGGGAGTGCTCTACCACTGAGCTACAGCAGCCTTGTCAGCCTTAAATCCTTGAAAATACGTGCATTTCAAGGTTTCCCCAAACCGACTTGCGCCTTCTTATCACGTTGATTCAACAAAGTTCAAGCACAACAGCAGTTGAAATCCGCAGAAATTCCTCGCCAACCTTGTCAGCCGGGCTCAGGCAACCCGGTCGCCGGGCGCGGCGCCGGCAAAAAAAGCATCGAGATTGTCGAGCGCCCTGAAGCCCATGGCGTCGCGGGTCTCGCGGGTCGCGCTGCCGATGTGGGGCAGCATGAAGACGTTGTCGAAGCCGGCGAAGCCGGGGTTGCCGCCAGGTTCCACGGCAAAGCAATCGAGGCCCGCGGCTGCGATATGCCCGGTGTTCAGGGCCGCAATCAGATCGTTTTCCCTGATCAGGGCGCCACGGGCCGTGTTGACCAGCACCGCACCGGGCGGCAGAAGCGCAAGGGCTTGCTCGCCGATCAGCCCGGTGGTCTGCGGTGTCGCCGGGCAGTGCAGGGACAGGAACTCGACCTGCGGCAACAGGTCCTCCAGCGTTCGGTGGTAGATTGCCCCGCGCTCGAGGTTCTCGGCCAGCCGCGTCCGGTTGTGGTAGTGAACCGTCATGCCGAAGCCACGGCAGCGTTCGGCCATCGCCCGTCCGACGCGGCCCATGCCGACAATGCCGACCGGCTTGCCCGACACCTGCTTGCCGACCATGAACGACGGGCTCCAGCTGGTCCATTCGCCGCCGCGCACCATGCGGTCGCCCTCGACCGCGCGCCGGGCGGCACCGAGCATCAGCAGCATGGCGATCTCGGCGGTGGCATCGGACAACACATCGGGCGTGTTGGTCACCACGATACCGCGTCCGGCGAGCGCTTCGAGATCGCAATGATCGACGCCCACCGAATGATTGGCGATGATCTTCAGGCCGGGGGCGAGGCGGGCGACCACATCGGCATCGAAGATTTCCGAATGGCAGGCGAGGATGGCATCGACGTTGCCACTCATGGCAACGATTTCGTCAGCCGAATAAACCCTGTCGTCTTCGTTTACGATGGCATCGTAGTCGCGCCTGGCACGTGCCAGGGCGTTGTCGGACAGGCGGCGCGAGACCCATATGCGCGGTTTTTGCGGCATTAATGCGGGCCCTCAACCACGTTTGCGGAAGCACTGGTCCCAGTAATCGTAGGCGACCAGGCTGAGAACGAAGATGGCAATGAACCAGAACGGCAGGCCGCCCCAGAAGCCGGCGAACCCGGTCGATATGCTGTGCGCCAGGCCGAGAATGAAGCCGAAGAGAATGATCGTGCTGATCAGACCGGTAACGATCTTGACCCTGTCCTGTGTCATGTCGCGTGCTCCTGAGTTCTCGAGGATTCGGCTTCTCTTTCACCAGCGGTCAATTGCTGCTCCACCCAGTGGGCGGTACGCATCAGCCGGTCATCGCCTTGGTACGATCCTATCAATTGCAACCCGATCGGTAAACCTTGGCTGCCGGCCAGCAGGGGCAGGCTCACCGACGGCAGGCCGCAGAATGTCCAGATGGTGCAGAACACCGGGTCGCCGGTTCCCGATGTTCGAAGCGGGGCCTCGCCGGCGGCGCCGACGGTTATCACCGCATCGATGTCGTTGAACATGTCGGCGAATTCAGCGCGGGCAGTGGCGACAAGTTGCACGGCCTCGGTGTACTCTTTGCTGCTCAGGGCGCGGCCGCGCTCAAGCACAGGCTTCAGGGTATCGCTGATATCGTCCCAGTGCTCGGCGATCTCGCGTTCCAGGTTGCGCGCGATCTCGTATTCGTGGATGATTCGGTGGCAGTCGATGGCGCGCGAAAACATGTCCGGGGCCGGATATTTCTTTACCCTGTCGCCCAGGCGTTCGAGCACCTCATCAAGCCCATTGGTTGCGTCGGAGGACATGAGATCGCGGTAGGGCAGATCGAAATAGGCCAGGTCCGGTTTAGCCGGCACTTGCGCGCGGGCGCCGTGCAGGCACTGTGGGCGCGGGTAGGGATAGCTGGCCTTGTCGCGCGGGTCGTATCCGGCAACCACATCGCAAAGCGCCGCCACGTCTTCCAGCGTCCGGGCGAACAGCCCG
Source organism: Alphaproteobacteria bacterium (assembly GCA_024639035.1). Lineage (GTDB taxonomy): Bacteria > Pseudomonadota > Alphaproteobacteria > Rhizobiales > Aestuariivirgaceae > JAHEJE01. The sequence goes on along the minus strand of JAHEJE010000210.1, from coordinate 1,612 downwards.
ACCTGATCAAGCGTCACCGAGGTCTCCAGCACGCCGGAGCGGGAGATCACACCGTAACTCGGCTTGAACCCGTAGATGCCGCAGAACGATGCCGGACGCACGGTCGAACCGTTGGTCTGGCTGCCAAGGGCCAGCGGCACATGCCCGGCGGCCACGGCTGCCGCAGAGCCGCTCGATGAGCCGCCGGGCGTGCGGCTTGCATCGTGCGGGTTGCGGGTGTCGGCCGGATTGAGGAAGGCGAACTCGGTGGTGACCGTTTTGCCCATGATCACCGCGCCGGCATCGCGCAGCCTGGCCACGGCGGCGCAATCGCGGTCCGGTTGCCGGCCCCGGTGGATCTTGGAGCCGAACTCGGTCGGCATGCCGGCGGTATCGAAAATATCCTTTATGCCGACGGGTACGCCGTGCAATGGCCCCATCGGCAGGCCCTTCTGGCGAATGCGGTCGAGGGCATCGGCCTGGGCAAGGGCGTTTTCAGGATCGAGATGGGCCCAGGCGCCGATGTTGGCATCGCTTGCCTCGATCCGCCCGAGACAGGCGGTGACCAGTTCGCGCGACGACAACAGCCCGGATCCGATCCGTGCGGCGGCTGCGAGCGCTGACAGGTGATACGACAACCGTGCGGTCCTCTCCGGATGGCTCAGGCAGAATAGGGGCCGAACAGATAATCAGGCAGCCACAGGGCAATGGCCGGGAACTGATACATCAGGAACATCGCGAATATGACGATTGCCAGATAAGGCAGAATGCCCCTGAATATCTGCATCAGTTCGATTTCGTTCTGCAGCACGCCCTTGAGGTAATAAGCAGACATGGCCATCGGCGGCGTGAGGAACGAGGTTTGGAGGTTGAGCGCCACCAGCATGGCAAAGAAATAGGGATTGACCCCGAAATTATCCAGCATCGGCAGGAAGATCGGCACGAAGATGATCAGGATTTCCGACCATTCCAGGGGCCAGCCGAGCAGGAAGATGATCGCCTGGCACAGGATCAGGAACTGCCACGGGGCAAGATTGAACGACAGAATCCAGTGCTCGATGACATCATGGCCGCCGAGGTAGGAAAATACCGAGGCAAAGGTCCAGGATCCGACGAACATCCAGCACACGAACGACGTCGCCTTGGCGGTGAGAAACACCGATTCCTTGACTTTCTGCCAGCTCAGCGAACGGTACAGGGCCGCCAGCACCAGGCCGCCCAGCGCGCCCATGGCGGCTGCCTCTGCAGGCGTTGCCAGACCGCCGAGGATCGAGCCGAGGACCAGCATGATCAGTATTGTCAGAGGAACAAATGAGGTCAGCAGGTTCAAGTAGATCCGACCGCGCGACGGTGCATCGTCCATCTTCGGTGCCGGTGCGATCAGCGGGTTCCACTTGGCGCGTACCAACACGTAGATGATGTAGAAGACCGACAGCATCAGCCCCGGGAATACCGCTGCGGCATAGAGCCGAAGCGGCGATAGTTCGGCGATCGCCGCATAGACGATCAGCATGATCGATGGCGGTATCAGAATGCCCAGCGTGCCGCCGGCGCAAATGACACCTGAGGCGAATTCCTTGTTGTAGTTGGCCCGCGCCATGGCCGGAAACGCCAACAGGCCCATCAAGGTGAC